>JBLIJY010000121.1:0-6998 GCA_047636095.1 Hydrogenophaga sp.
ACGCCATGGGCCGCTGAGGCTGCGCCGCGCATGGGCTGGCTGGGATTCGAGCGGCAGGTGGCGGTGCGCTTTTTGCGCGAAGGCCGAATGCAAACGTTGCTCATCATCGTGGGCGTGGCCGCTGGCGTCGCGGTGATCGCCTACATCTCGGCGCTGATCGCTGGTTTGCAGGCCAGCACCTTGAAGAAGACGCTGGGCGCGCAGCCGCACATTTCCGTTCAAGCCCCCGACGATGTGGTGGTGCCCGCTGCGCTGCGCGCGCAGGGCACCACCGTGCTGTCCGAGGTGCAGGTGCGCGCGCAGCGCCTGCGCACCGTGGCCAACTGGCAGGCGCTGGTGCCGGTGCTGGAACGCTTGCCCGGGGTGGCGGCTGTGTCGCCGATGGCGGCCGGCTCGGGCCTGGCGTTGCGCGGCGAGGCCAGCCAGGCGATTTCGTTGCAGGGTGTGGACCTGGAGCGTTACGACCGCATCGTGGGGCTGCGCAGCAAGGTGGTGAGCGGCACCGCGCGGCTGGCGCCGGGTGAGGCCATCGTGGGCCGCGAACTGGCGGCCGACCTGGGCCTGCGGGTGGGCGACCGGCTGCGGGTGCAGACCACCGGATCGTTTGAGGTGGTGCAGGTGACTGCGCTGGTGGATTTGGGCGTGAAAGAGCTGAACCGGCGCACTGTGATCGTGCCGCTGCGCAGCGCACAAAACCTGCTCGGCCTGCCTGGCGGCGCGACGAATGTGGACCTCACCGTGCGCGATGTCTGGGCCGCACAGGGCATCGGCGAGCAGCTGCGCCGCGAGCTGCCCTACCAGTTTGAGACCTGGCAGGAGAGCAATGCCCAGCTGGTCTCGGCGCTGAACGCGCAGTCGGTCAGCACCAGCCTGATCCGCGCGGTGGTGCTGGTGGTGGTGGTGCTGGGCATTGCCAGCGTGCTGGTGGTATCGGTGGTGCAAAAGCAGCGCGAGATCGGGATTTTGCGCGCCATGGGCGCCACGCGCGGCCAGGTGTTGCGGGTGTTTCTGGTGCAGGGTGCGGTGGTGGGCGCGCTGGGCTCGGTGCTGGGTGTGGCGCTGGCCTGGGTGATGGTGGTGCTGTTCACCCACTTTGTGCGCGGCGCCGACGGTCTGCCGTTGTTTGACATTTCGCTGCCCCCATCGCTGGCGCTTCAGGTGGCGGCGGTGGCCACCGTCTGCGGTGTGCTGGCGGCGATTGCACCGGCGCGCCGTGCGGCGGCCATGGACCCAGCGCAGGCGATCCGGATATGAGCACTCAGCCCCTGATCGAGCTCAGCCATGTGAAGAAGACCTACAACCTCGGTCTGCCCAACGAGGCCGAGGTGTTGCACGGCATCGACCTGCGGGTGAACACGGGCGAATTCATCGCGCTCATGGGGCCGTCGGGCTCAGGCAAAAGCACGCTGCTGAACATCGTTGGTCTGTTGGAGCGCATGACGGCGGGCCGCTACCAGCTGCAAGGCGAAGAAATGGTGGGCCTGGACGACGGTGGCCTCACGATGCGCCGGCGCCGCCTGCTCGGCTTCGTGTTCCAGTTCCACCACCTGTTGCCGGCTTTCACCGCGCTGGAAAACGTGACCTTGCCTGCGCTGATGGCTGAGGGCCGCGTGAGCAACGCGCAGCGCGATCACGCCAAAGGCCTGCTCGACTCAGTGGGGCTGTCGGCTGCCTTGAACAAGCGGCCGTCTGAGCTCTCGGGCGGCATGCAGCAGCGGGTGGCGATTGCGCGAGCGCTGGTGATGAACCCGCCGCTGGTGCTGGCCGATGAGCCCACGGGCAACCTCGACACCGCCTCGTCGAATGAGGTGTTTGTGTTGTTGCGGCGCATGCACGCCGAGCGCGGCACCTCGTTTGTGGTGGTCACCCACGACCCGCGCCTGGGCGCGCACTGTGACCGCCTGGTGGAGCTGGTCGATGGCCGGATTTCGCGCAATGAATCGGTGACCCACGAAGGCGAACCGAAGGAATAACAGGAGACGTCTCGCGTGCCAAAATCCGCCATGCCCAGCGACGCCGAAGACTCCATATTGCCGCCAGCGCCCTCTGGATCCAGTGCCAAGGAAGCCTTGTACCGTGCTGCGCTCGGCCCGGCACACGCCGAACACTATCTGCCGGTGTTTGCCCACTTCGACGAGCGCGGTGTCAGCGGTCCAGCCTGGAACACCGCCGCTGCGGTGGGCAATCTGGGTTGGTTGGTCTACCGCCAACTCTGGGGTGCAGCAGGGGAATTTGCCGCGGCCCTGGCCGTTTGGGCGCTGATCGCTGCTGGTCTGGCGTTCTGGGCCGATTTTTTGCCCATGGGGGTGCGCGTGGGGCTGGCGCTGGCCTTGCTGCTGCTCTTGCTGATCGTGCCTGGCTTGTACGGCACCGCGCTGCTGCACGCACAGGCTTGCCAACGCATGATCGCCGTGGTTCGGCGGGCTGCCACCATGGAAGAGGCCTGCACGCTGCTGCGACGGCAAGGTGATGCCCATCGGCGCCGCTGCGCCAAGGGCATGGCAGGCCTCTTGCTGGCCGTGCTGCTCGCTGGCGGGGTGTGGATGGTCTGGCCCACGCAGTCTGTCTCGCCACCGGTGGTGTCCGTTCCAATCCCAGCCGCTGATCTCGCCCCCGCCGAGCCTTCCCTGGCAAGTGCCAGCGCACCGGTTGAAGCTCCCATCGAAGCACCGCCTCCTGCCATGGGCACGGCGCCCGCAACGCCCGTCGAGCCGCCGCCGGCGCCCGGGGTCGCTGCACCGACCGCCGAGACACGGGCAGCCCCTGTTTCTCAGACCGTGGCACCGCCTGACGCCAGATCGTCGCCTGCGGCGGTGACCGACCCGCCTGTGACTGGGGTGACCGTGCGCATCCAGGGGCATGGCGTGAGCGTGGGTCTTTTTGCCTTGCCGGTGAACGCCGAGCGCGCCCAGGCTAGGCTGGCTGCCGCCGGGCTGCCGGTGCTGAAAGACCCGATCGAGTCGGCACGCGGGACGCTGATGCGGGTGCGCGTGGGCCCGTTCGAGCGCCCCGAGCAGGCCCAGGCTGCTGCTGAGCGGGTGCTCGCGCTGGGGTTTGATGCCCGCCTCTATGCGCCTTGAGCCTGTTGGTTCCGCCGGCGCGGGCTCCCAGACGCGTGTTTCCCTCAGCCCAGCGCGCCGCGCGCGTCGATCGTGATCAGTCGCTCGACATGGCCGGCATCGAGCCCGCCGCGCAGGCCAATGGCGAAGTCGTGCAGGTTCACCGTGGGGTCGCAGTGACCGGGCACCAGCCAGACGGTCTCGCCCAGTGCGGGCAACTCACCCGCTTGATCGACCTCGCGCAACACGCCGTGCTCGTCACCGCCGTTGGCGTAGACCAACCCGTCTGGCAGCCAGACGCGTGGCAGACCGCTGTCGATGGCGTGGCTCTTGTGCCCGGCGTCGCACACCGCATGGGTGGCCGAGACGCTCATCACCTGCGCCTTGATGAACAGCGCGTGCTCGAACGTGGGCGCGCCAGGATCGGCTTCGTTGGACGCGTAGTCAGCGTCCATGAACAGGTACGAGCCCGCCTGTAGCTCGCCCCACAGGCCGCTGTTAGCCTCGCGCACGAAGCTGCCCGTGCCCGCGCCGGTGACCAGGGGCGCGGTGATATTCGCCGCGTTGAGGATGGCCAACGTGGCGCGCACCGCCGTCTCAGACTCGGCCAGCGCCGCATCGCGCTCAGCCACGCCACGCCGGTGCTGTGCGCTGCCGTGGTAGGCCTGCAGGCCCGCAAAGCGCAAACTGGGCTGCGCCATCACCTGCTGCACCAGCGCCAATGCCTGCGCGGGCACCACGCCGCAGCGGCCATGCCCAACATCGACCTCCACGAACACATCGATCGCTGCCGGGTGGGTCACCCCCACCTGCAGCAAGGCCTCGGCCAGCCGCGCGATGCCCAGCGCGTTGTCCACCGCGATAGAGAACCGCGTGGGCAGCGCACGCACCGCCTGCGCCAGCCGGGCCAGTTTGGCGGGTGCAATCACCTCGTTGCTGATGTAGATGTCGCTCACGCCCGCGTGGGCCAGCGCCAGTGCCTCGTCGGTCTTCTGCACACACACGCCGACCGCGCCGCGCGCCATCTGCAGGCGCGCGAGCTCAGCGCTCTTGTGCATCTTGGCGTGGGGCCGCAGCCGTATCCCCTTGGCGCGGGCGAAGTCGGCCATGCGCGCGAGGTTGCGCTCCATGGCGTCCAGATCGATCACCAGCGCGGGCGTGTCGATGGCGGCCACGCCTTGGTCGATCACAGCCTGTGCGCGCTGCCAGCGCTCGTGTGCGCCAGCGCCAAAGTCAGGTCGTGCGTTCATCAAGGCTGTCCTCTTGTAAGTGTGTGGTGTCTGCCCAGCCCACCAGGCTCAGGCCCTCGGGGCTCCAGAGCAGGCGGTTGACGGCTGTGTTGGTCAGCTCCCAGCTGCGCGGCGCTTGCAGGTCCAGGCGGGTGGCGGTGCGGTAAAGGATGTCGAGCACGCCACCGTGCGCCACCATCAGCACCTGCTCACCTGGGTGGCGCGCGGCCAGTTCGCTCACCGCCGCCACCACGCGCGCTTGCAATTGCAGCAGCGACTCGCCACCGGGTGGCGCGAAGTCGGGCACCCGTTTGCGCCAGGCCTGCGTCTGGACGGGCCAGGCGGCTTCGAGTTCGCTCCAGGTCTGGCCTTCGAACGCGCCAAACCCGCGCTCGCGCAGACCGATGTGGGTGTGCACCGCGTGGCCGTGCCGATCGGCCACCGCTTGCGCGGTCTCGCGTGCGCGAGACAGATCGCTGGCGTAGCAGGCGGCGATCGGCTCGTCGCGCAGCGCCTGCGCGAGCTGGCGGGCCTGCCAGCGGCCGTGGGCATTGAGCGCGATGTCGGTATGGCCCTGAATGCGCGCATCGCGGTTCCAGGCGGTTTCGCCGTGGCGCACGGCCAGTATTCGGGTGACTTGCAATGTGTTTCCTTGTGGAGCGCTGGGCGTGTGCGTGTGCGTGGCCAATGCTAAGGCAAGGAGAGGCCAAGCGGCCCGTCGGCGCCGGTCTGCGGCGCAGGCGCCACGCCTGAAAAAGGCTGACCGAATCCCCAGTTTTCTTCCCTGGCGCTGGCCGATGTTGGATCAAAATGCGAGGATGAACAGCAGCTCCCCTTGGCCAGAAGAAAACTTTGCGACCCTGTTTGCCTTTTTGCCGATCGGTGCCTACCGCAGTTCACCTGAAGGGCAGATGCTGCGCGCCAACCCTGCGTTGGTGCGTTTGAATGGCTACGACACCGAGGCCGAGCTGCTGACCGAAGTGGTTGACATTGCGCGCGATTGGTATGTGGACCCCACACGGCGACAGACGTTTCAGCAACTGATGCAGCGCGACGGTGCGGTGGCCAACTTTGTCTCGGAGACCCAACGTCACAAGGCACGCGAGCGCATTTGGATCAGCGAGAACGCTCATGTGGTGCTGAGGCCCGATGGCCGTGTGCTTTGCTACGAGGGCACGGTGGAAGACATCAGCGAGCGTGTGCGTGATCAGCAGGCCTTGCAGCGCAGTGCCGATGAGCTGCGCCTGCTCACCTCGCAGGTTCCGGGCATGGTTTACCTTGTAGAGACCGACGCAGAGGGCCGACGCCGCTACCGGTTTGTGAGTGAGCGCATCCGAGACATTTATGGTGTGTCGCCTGAAGCGCTCAAGAACGAGCCAGAGCTGGTGGTTCGTTACCGGCATCCCGACGATCAGGCTCAGCTGGAGAGGGACGCCCAGGCGATCCTGCGCGAGCCGATTGACTTGGATGGCGAGTTCCGCATCGTGATGCCCGATGGGCAGATCAAGTGGTTGCTGCGCCGCTCCAGTGCTGTGCGCGAAGAGTCGACCTTGCGGGTACGCGCGGGGGTATTGCTCGACATCACCGAGCACAAACGCACCGAGTTGGCCCTGCGCGAGACCGAAGCCCGCTGGCGGCTCGCGATGGAGGGCGCTGGCGATGGTGTGTGGGACTGGAATCTTCGGACCAACAAGGAGTATTTTTCCACGCGCATCAAGGCCATGTTTGGCTTTGGCGAAGACGAGGTCGAAAGTGTCACCGAATTGCTCGACAGCCGAACCCACCCGGATGATGTCCCGCAGATGCTGCGCGACCGCGCGGCCCATTTCGCTGGTGAGACGCCGATTTACCGCAACGAGCACCGCGTGCAGTGCAAAGACGGCTCTTGGAAGTGCGTGCTTTCGCGTGGCATGGTGATCGCGCGTGACGGCGACGGCCATCCGCTGCGCATGGTCGGGACCCACAGCGACATCACCGAGCTCAAGCAGGCTGAGGCCAAGCAGCGTTTGCTGGAGGCGCAGCTGCGCGAGTCGCAAAAGATGGAAGCCATCGGCACCCTGGCCGGTGGCGTGGCGCACGATTTCAACAACCTGCTCGCGGCCATCTTGGGCAACCTTGCGCTGGCCCGTGAAGACGTGGGGCCGGAGCACCTGGCGCAGGAAAGCCTGGGCGAGATCAACCGCGCTGCGGTCCGAGCGCGCCAGCTGGTGCAGCAGATCCTGGCCTTCAGCCGCCGCCAGGCCCAACTGCTGACCCACCAGCCGCTGGCACCCCTGGTGGACGAAGCACTGGCGCTGCTGCGCTCCCTGCTGCCTGCCGGCGTGCAGCTGACCCCGCAAATGGGTGGCGGTGCGTTGCCGGTGCTGGCCGATGCCACCCAAATACAGCAGGTGCTGATGAATCTGTGCACCAACGCCTGGCAGGCTTTAGATGGCCGCGCTGGCGAGGTCATCGTGGCACTGCGCCCGGTGCGCCTGGACGCCGCCCGTGCCCTGGAGGTGGGCGGTGTTGCAGCGGGCACCTACGCCTGTCTGAGCGTTGCCGACAACGGGCCCGGCATGGATACGGCCACCCAGCAGCGGATCTTCGAGCCTTTCTTCACCACCAAGGCACCCGGTGCCGGTACCGGACTGGGGCTGGCGGTGGTGCATGGCATCGTGAAGACACACAACGGGGCGATCGTGCTCAGCAGCCAACCGGGAGAAGGCGC
>JBLIJY010000122.1:0-6996 GCA_047636095.1 Hydrogenophaga sp.
ACCAGGCGCACGGCCTCTTGCTTGAACTCCAGCGTGTAGCGCGCCCGCGCTGTTGCCTTCGTCATTTCGTTCTCCTTGCTTGGATTGAATCACTCAGCAAGGGATACGTTTTTCGGGGACAAGGTCACCTGAGGAGCGGTAGGTCCCTGGCGAGCAAATGCTGTGCCTGACGCCGGCCCGGGCGGCACTCGGCAAGGAGACTGCGTGCCGTCTTTTCACGGCGGTGGGCAGAGGAAATCGGCAGGGCTTGCGGCAAAGTTTGCGCATTGCCCCCAACCGACCGGCGTTTTTGGCCAGCTGCGCTGGCTGCTGGAGGAAGACAACACCGATCTGGTGGAACCACCGAGCGCCTGCGCTAGCCCGCTGGTGCCTCGTCGGGCTGGTGCGGCGGCACCACCGGCACATCGGGCTCGGGGTTGGGCTCGTGCGGTTTTGGCCACTGGGTCGCCGCGCAGGGACCGATGGAAAGGTGTGGTAAGTGGCAAGCGTGGTGTGGCAAGGCGTTCATGGCGAATCTTTCGGTGGCTGGGTGGAGTGGTTCGGGTGCTGGCGGGCAATCGCGGCACCCGCCTCGTCACTCGGTCCCGCTTCAGCGGGTGTCGTGGTCGGGGCGTCTGGCACGGCGTAGTCTTTCAACCGGTTGTACAGCGTTTTCATGCTGATGCCCAGAGCAGCGGCGGTGCGCTCGCGGTGGTTCTGGTGATGGGCCAAGGTGGCCAGAATCATGGTGCGCTCCACCTGCGCCATGGAAGAGCCGATGGTCAGTGAAACCGCTGCTCGGGCCCCGGCCCCGTCCCCGACCGCAACCGGCGCTTCGACTGGGGTGGCTGCAGCCGGCCGGGAAGCATCGGCCTGGCCTGCGTCGGGCAGCCATGGCTCGTCGATCACCGCCCCCACGGTCATCATATAAGTGCGCTGCACCGCGTTGCGCAACTCCCGCACATTGCCTGGCCAGTGGTGTGCCCCCAGCCGGACCAGCGCGCCCGCGCTGAAACGTTTGATGTGGCCTTCTTGCTGGCCCAGCGCCTGCACGAAATGCGCCGCCAGCAGGGGCACGTGTCTTCCAGCCGGTCCCGCAGCGGCGGCATCTCGATGGGGAATACGTTCAAGCGATACATCAGGTCTTCGCGCAACTTGCCCTGGGCTACCGCCTGCAGCGCTCGCGGTCGGTGGCGGCGACCCCCGCACGTCGGCCTCCTGGCTTTGCGCGGAGCCCACTCGTATGAAGCGGCCGTTCTCCAGCACCCGCAGCAGCTTGCCCTGCATCGCAGCGCTCATCTCGGTGACTTCGTCAAGAAACAGCGTGCCGCCCGCAGCGCGCTCGAAGAAACCCAGGTGCTGGCGCTCAGCGCCGGTGAAGCTGCCTTTTTCATGGCCAAAGATTTCGCTCTCGATCATGTGCAGCGAAATCGCGCCGCAGTTCACGGCCAGAAACGGCTGTTTGCGCCGGCTGCTCAGCGCGTGCAGGGTCTGCGCCACCAGCTCTTTGCCGGTACCGCTCTCGCCGCTGATAAGCACGGTGATCCCAGTGCCCGCCACCCTGGAGATCTGCTCATGCACCTGGCGCATCGCCACCGAGCGGCCCCACAGCGGGCCGAAGCGGCCGGTTTTGGCGAGCTGGTCGGTCGTCAGATCGGCCACCTCGGCCTGCAAGCTCGCTGGTTTCATCAGCCGTACCAACAGCCCTTGCAGCCGGCGCATGTTGATCGGCTTGACCAGATAGTCCGCCGCTCCCAGACGCAGCGCCTGCACCGATGTTTCTACGCTGGCGTGCCCGGTGATGAGCACGATTTCGCTGTTGGCCAGCAGTGGCGCGTCTTCAAATAGCGTCATGCCACTGCCGTCGGGCAGCTGCACATCGAGCAGGATCAGATCGGGCTGTTGCCGCGCGATCTGGCGCCGGGCCTTGTGCAAGGTAGCGGCCACAGCCACCGTGACCTGTTCGCTGGCTAGGAGCAGTTTCAAGGAAATTGCGGCGTCGACATCGTTGTCAACGATCAGCGCATGGGCCATAGACGCCACTCTTCTATTTGGTGTTTGCCCTGCATTGTGGAGCACAGTAAGACCCTCGGACAGCCGCGTGTGGTGCGGGCAAAAGCGCCAAGCCGTTCTCCCATTTGGCGCGACTGTGCTGGCCCGGGTTGGTCCTACAGCATGCTGATGGGTTTTCCTACAGCGGCGTTGCGGGCGATTTCTAGACTGGGGCGGTGCCGAAAGCTTGGCTGTTTCGGTGCATTTCAACCCCCGCCATCAACCCAGGAGATCGCCCCATCCCAGTCGAACTCGCCTTGCACCAGCCAGGCCGATGCTGTGCCTGACCGCCAACGGGCCCGCGAAGCGGGCCAAGCCAGCCAGGAGCAGCAGGCCATGTCCAACGACACCTCGGCCCTGAACGCAACGAACACCAAGCAGCAGCCAAGCGCGACGCAAGGTACCGGGCCCCAGCAGCAAGCTGGCACCAACGACAGCAAGAAAGGCCAGCCCTCGCAGGGCCAACCCTCGCCTTCGCGCGATCAGGGCCACAGTCCATCGGGTTCCTCGAAAACCGATGCGAGCCACCAGCGCTCAGACAACAGTCCACGCCAGATGGGCGGCAAGAAAAACTGAGCGGCAGGTCAGCACCAGCGCTTGGATGCTCACCCTTGCAGCCGCTTCGGTGACTGCTGCCCGACGTTCAGTCGGGTTTTTTTGGCTTGTTCACCCAGCCATTTCGCGTGCGCACACCCTTTCTCGCGACAGATAAGCGCTGTCCTACCGTTTTCGCCGTCGGCGTCCGACGCGCGCCATTGGGAGCCCTCCCCACAGTGATGGACAGCGGCAGCACATCTGTTTGCGCCGCATCACCCTCACGATGAAAAGGACAGCACCATGAAACTCAAGCACACCTTCATTGCCCTCGCCAGCTCCGCCCTGCTCGCCACCGGCGCGGCGCAGGCAACCACGCACACGGGCCCGACCGTTGCACCGGCAGACAAGACCACCGACCGCCCGATGGGCACGCCCGCTAACGCTGGACCCTCCACCCGGATGACCGACCGCCAGATGGCGAGGTCGGGCAACATGCAGGCCGACCGGGATCAGTTGGAGCAGAAGCTGCGCGCTGGCACGGCCCGCGCGGACTATCAGAAGATTCTCCGAGACAACGGCTATCGCATCTCTGCCATCAACGAAGACAAAAACGATTACCTCGAGTACGAGGTGGTGAAAGCGGGGACCAGCTATGAAGTGCGGATTGACTTCGACAATGGCGCCACGCGGGCGACCAAGATCGAGGTGGAACCCAACATGTGGCGTGCCGCTGGTACCGAGCGCATGATGAAAGACGGAAATTACATGCCCACGGCCCCGCTCGTTGTCGACCCCTCAGGCCGCTACAGCGACCGCCGGTACATGCAAGGCTGGACCGATGAGAAGGACCGCTTGCAAAAAGCGCTGCCCATGAACCTCAAGCCAGCCGACTACCGCTCCAAGATCGAGGGCATGGGCTACAAGGTGACGGCGGTCAATGACCGCGAGCGCGACTACGTCGAGTATGAAATCGTCAAGGGCGAGAACAGCTACGAAGTCCAGATCGATCTGGACACCCGCACCGGCATGGCCCGCAAGGTCGATGTCACCAGCAACCTCTGGGAAGCTGAAGCTACCGACCGGGCCACCGATCGAGCCAAAGAGATGAAGAAGTAACACCGCCAGGTCAGGCCTGCCTGCAAACGGGGGGCCGCGCGGCTCAACTCAAGACAGGCCCACCGCCTTGGTGGGCCTGTCTTTTTTTGTGTGCGCTGTCAGGTCAGGTGGGTTTTGCCTCTGCTTTGGGGAGGGTGCCAGCCCCCTGAACGCTGCCCTCGCCGTCCTCTCCCCGTCCGATCGGCTGGTCGGGCTCTGAAGGCTGTTTGACCAGGGATTCGAGTCGAAAAGCCACTTCGTTCACCCCCATGGCGGCCAGATTTTCAGCGCTGAGGAGCGACGGTGTGCCGCACCAGGCCACCAGCACGATCTTCGCGCTGGGCCAGTGCCGGCGCAAACGCCGGCTCATGATGCGTGCCTGGGTTTGGGGCATGGCGCTGAGGCTGCACAGGTGGATCTGGTTCACCGACCGCGCTGAGTCAAGGCCTTGTTGCGCCAGCGCTTTGCTCCAGCCCTCCAGCGGCAACGCGTGTGCCGGGTCGCCGGCGGCGGTGAGTGCGTGCGCCAGCATCGCGGCCGACAGCGCGTCCAGCTCGGTGCGCAGGCCCAGGCACAGGGCGAAGGCGGTCTGCGCGCTGGCCTTTTGGGCCGCTGTGGCGTCGTCGGTCTGTAGTTCCCGCACGAAGCGCGCAGTGCCTTCAATCAGATACTGGCGTTGCACAGCGGTGACGCCGCTCGCCTGCTGCCGGGACGCCAACGCCAGCATGGGCAGCGCGGTGTGGCTGTAGAAGTCGCGCAGCGAGTGTTCTTTCACCTCCTGGTAGGCCATGTCCTCGGCCTCGTCCAGATCGCCCGAGATCAGCCGGTGGTACAGCTGGGTCGCATCGTCAAACACGGGCTCGCTGCTGAGCAGCACATCCAGAAAACGCAGCGGCGCCAGGTGCCGCCCGATCACCACCAGGCAGACCGTGAGCGGCATGGCCAGCACCAGTCCAATGGGTCCCCACAACGCGGCCCAGAACACCGCAGAGAGCAGCACCGCCAGCGAAGACACGCCGGTGCGCTCGCCATACACCAGCGGCTCCACCACGTTGTTGCTGATCAGCTCCAGCAGCGCGATCAGCCCCAGGGTCCAGAGCACCATCGACCAGCCGGGATCGACCGCGAACGCCAGCGCGAGCGGGAAGATCGCACCCACCGCCGGCCCGAGGTACGGCACAAAGCGCAGCAGCGCCGCCAGCCCGCCCCACAGCCAGGCACCAGGCACGCCGATCCACCACAGCCCCAGCGCCATCGGCACGCCGTAGCCCAGGTTCACCATCACCTGCGCCAGCAGGTAGCGGCTCACCCGCACAGCCGATTCGCTCAACGCGTCGGCCATCTGGTTCGGGTCGCCACCCATCAAACGCAGCAGGCGGTCTCGCAGCTCGCGCCGCTGATGGAGCATCAGAAACAGCAGGACCACCACCAGACCCGCGGTGGCCAGATACACCGCCACCGTGCTGAGAAGCTGCCACGACAACGAGCCGCTGGCCTCGGTGTCGACCGCCACCCGCGTCGGTTCGGGTTTGCGCTGCGTGTCGATCCGCAGCTGTTTTTGCGCCGCAGCGATTTCGCCCTCCACCATGCCGAACACGCGCGCCAGTTCCCGCGCGGCGCCCGAGGGCGCCAGCGCAGGCCGCAGCGCGCGCAGCTTTTTCTGAATGTTCTGGCGGTGGGTCGGCAGCTCCTTGGCCAGCGATGTGACCTGCTGCGCCATCAGCAGACCGGTGCCGAGCAGCAACGACAGCGCAACAGCCATCACCACGCTCACCGCCAGCGCGCGCGGCACCGACCAGCGCCGCAACCAGGTGACCAAGGGGTCCAGTACGAAAGCCAGCAAAGCCGCCAGGGCCAGCGGAATCAGCAGCGCCTGCCCGGCATACAGACCCAGGATGCCGAGCGCAATCGCGGCGCCCGAGAGCACGAAGCGCTGTACCCCGGGCATGACCTGGAACACCGTGCCCCGAGCGGTGGGTGTGTCAATGGCGGGCGGCTCGCGCTCCCCCGGCTCAGGGCTGTCGGGCATCATGGTGTTTTGGCTTTCTGGGCCTTCTGGGCCTTGACAGGTACACACGGTTGGGTGTCGGGCTCTGCGCCGGTGTCGATGAAGGCGAGCAGCGCGGCCGGCGGGGCCAGCGCGCCCAGCAGCAGCGCTCCAGCGGCGCGCGTGAGCAGACCGGTGGCCTCTACCGACACCTGGGGCTGCTGGAAGTTGCCGCTGACATTGAGCGGTGTGCGCAGTGAGAGGGGCGAGAAGTCCTTGGGCTCGGCCACCAGGCGCAGCTGCAACGTTTCGGTCTTCAGGCTGGCACCACCTTGGAGGTACAGCGTGCTGTCGTCGTTGTCCAGCACCGTGTGGCGCGTCTTGAGCACGCCGTTTTGAATCACGGCCTCGGCCCGGGCGCAGTTCAGGCGCAATGGCTTGTCGCCCGCAATCAGCATGCCCAGCGCTTGCGCCGCATCCAGCCCGATGGCTTCGGTGACCAATTGCGAAATTTGGCCGTTCTTCAGATCGAGCTGCAACCGACCGTTGCCGCTGCCCAAAATCGCCGCCACGCTGTTGCCCTTGCCCGTGAGGAAAAGATGGGCGTTCAGCGTGCCGCTCAGGTAGGCCGGCGCGTTGTCGGGCCGCGACGCATCGCCTTTGCTCAAGGCGCGCATCCAGCGCTGCAGGTCGACCTCGGCCAGGTGCAGGGCCGTTTGCCACTGGGGCGGACGCTGGTCGGCCTGCAGACTGGTCGATCCCGTGAGCAGGCCGCCGGCCACGCGCGCACTCAGATCAGTCAGATCCAAGCGGTTGTTCTCCAGCGTGAGGTGAACCTGGAGGTCCGTCATCGGGGCGAGCTTGGGGGTGCCGAAATCGAGCTGTGCCAGATTCACCCGCACGTTGGCATTCATTTGACCCAGGCTGGGCAGGTCAAAGGTTTCGTCGGGCAGCACGCGGCTGGCCTCGCGCGGTGGCTGATCGGCGCCGATGGCGGGCGCCAGATCGGCGAATGCCAGGCGGCGTCCGCCCAAGTGGCCGGCCAGAATGGGAGGCTGGGTGGCGGTGTCGAACTGCATGGCCGCAGTGAGCTCGCTGCTGCCCACGGTGGCATCGTCCGTCACCAGCGACCACACAGCGCCCGTGCGGGCGATGCGTCCGCGCATGCGGTACGCCGGGGTGTCGGGCAGCGTGAGGCCGAGCGGCGCCCCGCTGGTGTGCAGTGAGGCGCCGCGCAGGGTCAGTTGTCCGCGCATGCTCTGGCCGGCCCACAGCGCGCCGGTGGCGCCGTCGAAATCGAGCTGGGTGCTGCCGATGCGTCCGCTCAAGCGCAATGGCGTCAGCGC
>JBLIJY010000123.1:0-6941 GCA_047636095.1 Hydrogenophaga sp.
ACGGGCAGATGAGCCCAGCCCCGATGCATCAGCTCCACCACCAGGTGCGAAAACGACACCACGCAAACCAGGGCGCCCACACCGGCCACACCCGCCAGCAGCAGCGCCAAGCCGTCGCGGAATATCCAGCCCAGGCTCAGCAGCACCAGGCTGATGGCGGGCAGCACATTGCCGAACGGCAACGGAATGAAGATGAGCGCAGCCATGAGCGCCATCCACACGCCCCAGAGCGGTCGAAGCCGGCGGCGGCTCATGGCGATCCAGCGCGGACGCAGCCGCCGCTCGGCCTGTTCGTAGATCCAGGCCAGGCCATGCAAACAGCGCCGCGTCCAGACCGCGTTCAGCGTCACCCGGCCCAAGCGCTCGGGCAGCGGCATGTGGTCCATGCCGCGCAGCCAGGTCCATGAAAGCAAAAAAATGCCCAGACTGAGCACCATGCCGGCACCCGCGATCGGCAGCGTGGCCAACACCGCCATCAGCATCATCAGCACCGACCCGGACGCGTTGCCGTGCAGCTGAACCAGCTCGGCCAGACTCAAGCGCAAGCTCGCCGGCCCGGGGGAGTCGGTGAGTCTTTCTGGCGATGTGCCCGCAGGCTGGGCCGCCTGCCGCAGCGTCTGGGCCAGGGCGCGTTTCATGCCGCCCGGCGTGTCAAGCCACTTGGTCGGGAGAACTTGCTCAGCAAGAAATGGCAGGCCACCGCAGCGGCCAGCAGCAGCAGCATGACCACCCCCCAGACGATCCACATCAGCGGCACCAGCCAGCTCACCACACTACCCAGCGTCGGGCCGCTTTGGCCCAGCCAGCCCATCACATCGCCCCAGACCGTCTGCAGGCCCTCAATCCAGGCGGGGTCGATCAACAAGCCCAGCCAGGCCGGTACCGGCCACTGGCCCACGCTGGTGATCACGTCACCCGCTTGGCCCGAGCCCACGGTGCTGGCCAGCCAGCCGGTGAGTTCGGCAGAGATCAGCACGGTGCCGGTCCACAGTGCGGTGATGAGAGTAAAGACAATCCAAAGGGCAATTTTCATGGGGTTCCTTCGCAGCCAAAGTGGTTCAGAAATTCAGGATGTCAGCCGCTCGTGCGGCGGTTCAATGCAGCTGGGTGTGGACGGGTGTGGCCAGGCTTTCGCCAGCTCATCAAACAGCGCCACCTCGCCCTCGGCCAAGTGGCCGTCGCTCAGCATCACCGCTTCACACAGCGTGCGCACCTCAGCGCCCAGCGCTGGACTCTGTACCTCAGCGAACAGGCCGCGCCGGGTGGCGCTGTCGATCGCCGCCGAGCCCAGCCATTCGCCGTGCGTGGCCAGCAGCAGGTCTTCGCAGAAGTGGTCGATCACCGCTTTGAAGCACTCAGGCCCCAGGCCCAGGCGCGCTGGGGCACCCAGGCGGTCCAGGGCTTTGAGCTCGGTGATGGAACAGTGACCGTCGGCCAACAAGGCCATGGCGAGCAGCCGGGTGGCGGCTTCGGGACTGTCGATGGGGTAACTGCGCATGGGGATCTCCAAAATGGAATGTGGCGGAACCGTCAGGGTCTTATTTGTGGCTGGCGCCCACGAAGGGGAAGTCGCGCGGGGTCGCGGGCGCATCAGGCGCTGATCGCGCGGCAGGGCAATGGCGGGGTCAGTCGTTGATGGCGGGCTCCTCGTGAAACAACGGAGGGTGGTTTTTTGGTCACCCTTCAAGGTAGTGACGTACTGGTTCTTGTTAAAGCAGATAATGTCTGACATTCATTCCTTTAAAAAAAGAATATGAGCCAAGACCTTAACTACAAGCACCTCTACTACTTCTGGGTCACTGCCAAGGAAGGCGGCATGTCTCACGCGGCAGCTCGCCTGGGTATGGCGGTGCAAACCGTCAGCGCACAAGTGCGCTTGCTGGAGCAGTCGCTGGGCCATGCGCTGTTCAAGCCAGCTGGGCGGGGCTTGGTGCTGACCGAGGCCGGGCAAGCGGCGCTGCAGGTGGCCGAACAGATTTTTCACCTGGGTGAGCAGCTGCACACCGCGGTGCGCGACGCGGCCAGCCAGCGTGGTGTGCGGCTGGTGGTGGGCATCTCTGACGGCCTGGCCAAGCTCGCCGTGCGCGAGTTGCTCGCGCCCATCCTCACCGAGCCCCGGCTGCGCCTGGTCTGCCACGAGGGCGATTTCGAAGACCTGCTGTCCGACCTCGCGCTGCACCGGCTCGACGTGGTGCTGTCTGACCGGCCCGCGCCCGCCAACCCCAACCTCAAGCTTTACAGTCACCCCTTGGGCAGCTCGCCACTGGGCTGGTACGCGCCGCCGGCCTTGTTGGAAGCGGCACAGCGCGATTTCCCGCGCAGCCTGGCCCAGGTGCCGGTGTTGTTGCCCAGCGCGCAGGCGTCGGTGCGGTGGGCGATCGACCATTGGTTCGAGCAGCATGGCGTGCGGCCCAATCTGGTGGGTGAGTTCCAGGACAGCGCGCTCCTGGCCACCTTTGGCGCCTCGGGCATGGGCGTGTTCCCCGCCTCCGAGATGATGCGCGACAAGCTCTCGCAAGGCTATGGCCTGTACGGGTTTGCGGCTTGCGACGGGGTGAAAGAGCACCACTACGCGATCGGCACCGCGCGCAAGGTCCAGCACCCGCTGGTGCAGCGCATGCTCAAAGGGGAAGCGGCCTGAAGCGCTCAAGCGCGTCGCCGCCCAGCCACTGGGGGAACGCCTCTAATATTTGCTGCACTGCAACAAAACACTTGATTCCAGCGCCGATTTCCGTAGAATAATCCATGCTGCACTGCAACATAGGTTGTGGGAAATGCAGATTTGCTGACCGGGCCTCATGCCTTCAGCAACCCGAGTAATCCCCTCTTTTTAAGGAAACCGCCATGAAAAACCCCGCAGAACAAATGATCGCCACCAACCAAGCCAACGTCGAGGCCCTGGGAGGTGCCGTGAACCAGGCTTACGCTGGCATGGAAAAGCTGGTCGAGCTCAACATGGCCGCCACCAAAGCCGCCATGGGCGAGTCCTTCAGTCACCTGAAGTCGGTGCTCTCAGCCAAGACACCACAAGAAATGATGGCCCTGCAGACCAGCTACGTGCAGCCCCTGAGCGCCAAGTCAATGGCCTATTTCCAGCACGTGCAAACCATCGCCACCGAAGGCCAGAGCGAATTCACCGCTCAGCTCGAATCCAAGATGGCCGAAGCCCAGAAGGCTTTTGGCGACAGCATCGAGCAGATGACCAAGAACGCACCGGCTGGCTCTGAAGCTGCTGTGGCCGCTTTTCAAAGCGCCATGAGCAACGGCCAGAAAGCCGTGGAATCGGCTCAGGCCGCGATCAAGAAAGCCACCGCCACCGCGCAGGCTAACTTCGAGACCGTGTCCAAGCAAGCCACCGATGTGGCCCAGAAGACCACCAAAGCGGCGTGATTGAGGCGGCCTGAGGGCTGCTGATCGCTGAAAAAAAGCGCCTTCGGGCGCTTTTTCGTTGTTGGCGCGAGCCGCTCAGCCCAGGTGTTTCGCCAAGAACGCCAGCGTGCGCTGGCGCGCCAGCGTTGCGGCCGCCTCATCAAAGGAGCCGCGCTGGTCGCAGTTGAAGCCGTGGTTGGCGGCATAGACGTGAACCTCCACCTCCGGCTGGGCTTGGCGAAACGCCTGCACACTGTCCAGCGCAATCCAGTGGTCCTGGTCGCCGAAATGCGCGAGCACTGGCACCTTCGGTTTCAGGGCAGCGTCGTCACCAGCCGTCATGCCGCCGCCGTAGTACGGCACGGCCGCCGAGAGGCCGCTCAGCGTGCAGGCGGCGCGCCAGGTGAGCAAGCCACCCCAGCAGTAGCCGACGATGCCCACCGGGCCGCCGTTTGCCGCCTCATCGATCGCCGCTTGAATGTCCTGCATCACGCCGGGCGCGGGCAGCGCATCGACCGCGGTCTTGTAACCAAAACCCTCGCCCATGTCGGCCTCGGTGTAGCCCAGTTCCACGCCCGGCTGGACGCGGTGAAAGGTGGCGGGCGCCACCACCCGATAGCCCTCGGCGGCGTAAGCGTCGGCCACCGCGCGGATGTGGCTGTTCACACCAAAAATCTCCTGCAGCAGCACCAGCCCGCCCTTGGGGTTTTGTGCGGGCTCAGCCACGTAGACGGGAAATGCGAAGCCGTCAGCGGCGGTGAGTTCAAGGATGTGGCTCATGGGTTTTCCTGGAAAAAAGGGGACAAGATTCGGGTTAGGCAGCCAAGCGGCGCTCGACAAAATCGAGCCGGTCCTGGCCCCAGAACAGCTCACCATCGACCACGTAGCTTGGCGCACCAAAAACGCCCGCCTCGATCGCGGCCTGGGTGTTCTGAGCGTAGCGGCTTTGCACCTCGGCGCTCTGCGACTGCGCGAGCAGCCCAGCATCGAGTTCGCACTCGCCCAGCAAGGCCGCCAGTGTGGCGGCGTCGGCGATATCGCGCTCCTGCGCCCAGACCGCCGCCCCGATGGCGCCCGTCAGCCGCATCGCGTCCGCCGTGCCCAGCACCTGCTCGGTGACCACGATCAGTTGCGCCGCCGCCAGCCCTGCCACCGGGAAAAAGCGCGGCTGCACCACCAGCGGGAGCGCCAACGCCTCAGCGAAACGCTTCAATTCCAGCAAGCGGTAGGCTTGACGCTGGGGCGCACGCTGGGGCAGCGGCAAGCCACCGGAGGCCGCAAACACCTGCCCCAGATCGATCGGCAGCAGCCGCACGCTGGCGCCCGCCTTGGCGACCATGGCAGCGAAACGGGCATGCCCAAGGTAGGTCCAGGGGCTGTTGGGGGCAAAGTAGTAGTCGACTGCGTGACGCATGGGGGTGCTCGCGGGTTGGTTTAATAACGGCATATTGTTCAGGCCAGAACAGCCGCAGGGTTGTTACCCCTGCGGCACATTCTCACAGGAGACGGACGATGGGTGAGTCAAGCGAAAAGATTCCAACTGGCCCGGGCGGCGTGCTGCTGGTTACGGGCGCCAGCCGCGGCATTGGCGCGGCCACCGCCTTGCTCGCCGCGCGCTCGGGCTGGCGGGTTGCGGTCAACTACACCGCGAACTCGCTCGCAGCCGACGAGGTGGTGCGCGCGATCCGCGCCGATGGTGGCACCGCGATGGCGGTGCAAGCTGATGTGGCCGAGGAGGCGCAGGTGCTGGCCATGTTCCGCAGCATCGACGCCAAGCTTGGCCCGCTGACCGGGCTGGTGAACAACGCCGGTGTGGTGGACGTGAGCGCGCGGCTGGACGAGATGAGCGTGGCGCGCTGGCGGCGTATGTTCGATATCAACGTGATCGGCAGCCTGCTTTGCGCTCGCGAAGCGGTGCGTCGCATGAGCACGCGCCACGGCGGCACGGGCGGCGCGATCGTGAATGTGTCGAGCGCGGCGGCTCGCTTGGGATCGCCCTCGCAATACGTGGACTACGCGGCGGCCAAAGGCGCGATCGACGCCTTCACGCTCGGCCTGGCTAAGGAAGTGGCCGCCGAGGGCATCCGCGTCAACGCGGTGCGCCCGGGGCTGATCGACACCGAGATTCACGCCTCGGGTGGTCTGCCCAACCGCGTGCAGGATTTGCAACACCTGGTCCCGATGCAGCGCGGGGGCAGCGCCGACGAAGTGGCGCAGGCTGTTCTCTGGCTGCTGTCTGACGCCGCGAGTTACACCACCATGAGCCTTTTGGACGTTTCTGGAGCACGCTGAACATGACCACCGCCACCACACCCGAACAAAGCCCGCACATCCAGGTGTGGTGGGAAGACATGGCCGTTGGTCAGGTGATCGACCTGGGGAGCCTCTCGCCCACGGCAGAGGAGATCGTGGCCTTTGCGACCCAGTTTGACCCGCAGCCGTTTCACCTGAGCGAAGAAGGCGGCAAGGCCTCGGTGTTCGGCGGGCTGTGCGCCAGTGGCTGGCACACCTGCAGCTTGGCGATGCGCCTGATGGTGACCAATTTCCTGAATCAGTCGTCCAGCCTGGGCTCGCCGGGGCTGGAAAACATCCGCTGGCTCAAACCGGTGTTTCCCGGCGACACGCTGAGTCTGCGCCAGACGGTGCTGGAGAAGCGCCCCATGAGCAAGCGCCCCGACGTGGGCCTGCTGCGCACCCAGTGGGAAATGTTCAACCAACACGGCGCCCAGGTATTGCACATGGAGGGCTACGGCATGTTTCGCCGGCGCTCGCCGCAGATATAAATAGAGCCCCCACGCTCCACTGCTGGCGCGGGTCGCTGCCCCCGAGGGGGTTGGACCTGCCTTGAGGCTGCCCGGCGGCTGGCCCGTCCGCCGCGCCACCAGGGCTACCGCTGAAACGGGGTTGGGTGTGCCCCACAATCTCGGCTATGGACTTCAAGCCCCTGGTTACCCTGTTGGCCATCGTCAACCCGCTGGCGATCGTGCCTTTCTTCATTCACTACACACAGGGCTTTTCGCGGCAACAGCGGCAGCGTACGGTTTGGGTAGCGGCTTTCAGCACGTTTGCGGTGATCGCCACCTGCGCACTCATCGGTCTGCAAATTCTCGGATTTTTTGGTATTTCGCTGGCCAGCTTCCAAGTGGGCGGCGGCTTGCTGCTGCTCACCGCTGCCCTCTCCATGCTCAACGCGCAGCCCGCTGAATCCAAGGTGACACAGAGTGAGGTGGATGACGCCTCGGCCCGCGCCTCGATTGCGGTGGTGCCGCTCACCATTCCGCTGCTCACGGGCCCTGCCACCATGTCCACCGTGGTGATTTACGCCGACCAGGCCGCCACGCTGCTGCAACATGCGGCGCTGGTGGGCTACGGCGTGGTGATCGCGCTGGCCACCGCTGTCTGTTTCACCCTGGCCGAGCCGATCGCGCGCTTCCTGGGCCAGACCGGCATCAACGTGATGACGCGGTTGATGGGCCTGATCCTGGCCGCGCTCGCGGTCGAGGTGATGGCCACTGGGTTGACTAAGTTGTTCCCCGCGCTGGGTTGACCGCCAGGGCATCGTGCTCGATCAA
>JBLIJY010000124.1:0-6882 GCA_047636095.1 Hydrogenophaga sp.
GCCAGCGCCTGGCTGCTGAATTGCCTGCCGTGGTCATGCAAGAGGCGTTGCCCGCGAGCAACGGTGAGCTGGCGTTGGTGCACACGCCGGCCTACATCGCAGCGGTGTCGGCCGGCACACTGAGCCCGGCCGAGCAGCGCGAGATCGGTTTTCCCTGGAGCCTGGCCATGGCCGAGCGCGCGCGGCGCTCGGTGGGCGCCACGCTACAGGCCTGCCGCGTGGCGATGACGCCCGGCGAGGGCCTGGCCGCCAATCTGGCAGGTGGCACCCACCATGCGTATGCCGATAAAGGCAGTGGCTTTTGTGTCTTCAACGACGCAGCGGTGGCGGCACGGCTGCTGCAGGCCGAGCACACCCGGCGCTGGGTCGCGGCGCGGGCGCTGCGGGTGGCGGTGATCGACCTCGATGTGCACCAGGGCAATGGCACAGCGCGCATCTTTGCCCATGACCCTTCGGTGTTCACGCTCTCGCTGCATGGCGCGCGCAACTTCCCGTTTCGCAAGGAGCCCAGCGATCTCGATCTGGGTCTGCCGGACGGCTGTGGCGACACCGAGTACCTGGACGTCCTGGAGCGCGCGCTGGAGACGCTGGAGCAGCGCTTTGAGCCGGACTTGGTGATTTATCTGGCGGGCGCCGATCCGCACGAAGGCGACCGCCTGGGCCGGCTGAAACTCAGCTTCGACGGTCTGGAGGCGCGCGACCGCCGTGTGATGGACTGGGCCTGGCAGCGGCGCGTGCCGCTGGCGTTCTGCATGGCCGGGGGCTACGGCACCGATCTGGAGAGCACAGTGCAGGTCCAAGTGAACACCTACCGCGTGGCGTTGCAATACCACGCGCGCTGGCGTCGGCTGGCTGCGTGACAGGTCCATGGGCGACGCGCTGGCACAATGCCGCGCCATGAGTGACAAATCCGGCGACGAATCCGCCCTCACACAACCCCAGGCTCGACCCCGCGCCCACCCGCGTGACCACTACCGCGTGTTTCGCGACATCACCACCCGCTGGATGGACAACGATGTCTATGGTCACGTGAACAACGTCGTTTATTACAGCTGGTTCGATACCGCCGTCAACGCCCACCTGATCGAGCAAGGCGCGCTCGATACCGAACGCGGTGCGGTGATTGGTCTGGTGGTGCAAACCCAGTGCCACTACTTCGCGCCGCTGGCGTTCCCGCAAACCGTGCAGGCCGGGGTGCGTGTGGCGCAACTGGGCCGCTCTAGCGTGCGCTACGAGGTCGGTTTGTTTGCCCAGGGCAGTCCCAGCGCGGCCGCTTGCGGGCATTTTGTGCATGTGTATGTGGACCGCGAGACTCGCCGCCCAGTGCCCCTGCCCGACCTTTTGAAAAACACCCTGGAGACCTTGACATGAACCACACCTCAGAGGCGAGCGCGGTCGACGCCGCCATCACCAGCCGCATGTCGGCGCGCGCCTTTCTGCCCAAGCCGGTGCCGCGCGAGACGCTGGAGCATCTGCTGGCCTTGGCCAGCCGCGCGCCCTCGGGCACCAACACCCAGCCCTGGAAGGTCTACGTGATGCAGGGCGCCAGCCGCGACACGCTGGTGGACAAAGTCTGCGCGGCTCACGACGCGCTGCGCGCCGACCCGTCGCTGGCCGGTGAGTACCGCGAGGCCTACGACTACTACCCTGAGCAATGGGTCAGCCCCTACATTGACCGCCGCCGCGAAAACGGCTGGAGCCTTTACGGCCTGCTGGGCATCACCAAGGGCGACAAAGACAAGATGCACGCACAACACCAGCGCAACTTTCGCTTTTTCGACGCGCCGGTGGGCCTGATGTTCACGGTGGACAAGGTCATGGGCCGTGGCTCGCTGGTGGACTACGGCATGTTCCTGCAAAGCCTCATGGTCGCCGCGCGCGGCCACGGCCTGCACACCTGCCCGCAGGCGGCGTGGAACGGTTTTGCCAAAACCATCCTGCCGCACATCGGCGCAGGCGAGGGTGAGATGCTGGTCTGCGGCATGGCACTGGGTTTCGCCGATCCCAGCGACAAGGTCAACGGTTTCCATACTCCGCGCGAGCCGGTGGCCAGCTTCACGCACTGGCTGGAATAATCCCTCTCTTTCTTCATCATTTCACAAGGACTCAACATGATCACCACCCCCAGCGGCCTGCAATATGAAGACACCACGGTTGGCAACGGCGAGGTCGCCCAGGCGGGGCGCCCGGTGCAGGTGCACTACACCGGCTGGCTCTACAACGACGGCGTGCAGGGCACCAAGTTCGATTCCAGCAAAGACCGTGGCCAGCCGTTTGAGTTCTCGCTCGGTGGTGGCCAGGTTATCAAGGGCTGGGACGAAGGCGTGCAGGGCATGGCCGTGGGTGGCACCCGCCGCCTGGTGATCCCTGCTGCGCTGGGCTATGGCGCGCGCGGCGCGGGTGGCGTGATTCCGCCCAATGCCACGCTGCTGTTTGAAGTCGATCTGCTCGCGGTTTGAGCGCGGTGAGCGCCAAGCCTGCCATCCTGGTTGCACGCGCTGTTTTCCCTGAAGTCATCGCCTCGCTGCGCCAGCATTTCGAGGTGGACACCAGCGACGACGACGCGCCGCTGACGCCCCCAGCGCTGATCGCGCGCCTACAAGGCAAGGTCGGCGCGCTCACCACCGGCAGCGAGCGCATCGACGCGGGCCTGCTGGCAGCCTGCCCGCAGCTGAGGGTGGTGTGCAACATCGCGGTGGGCTTCAACAACTTCGACGTGCCCGCCATGACGGCGGCCGGTGTGCTGGCCACCAACACACCTGACGTGCTCACCGAGACCACGGCCGACTTCGGTTTCGCGCTGCTCATGGCCACCGCGCGCCGGCTCACCGAGAGCGAGCATTTTCTGCGCGCCGGGAAGTGGAACCGCTGGTCGCTCGACATGTTTGCCGGCGCCGAGGTGCACGGCAGCACGTTGGGCATTCTGGGCATGGGCCGCATTGGTCAGGCCATTGCGCGCCGCGCTGCGCTGGGCTTTGGCATGTCGGTGATCTACCACAACCGCTCGCGCCTGGACGCCGCCACCGAAGCCCAACTGAATGCCCGTTATGTCAGCAAGACCGAACTGCTGCAGCAGGCCGATCACCTGATGCTGGTGCTGCCCTACAGCACTGAGTCGCACCACGCGATCGGCGCGGCCGAGATCGCCCAGATGAAGCCCACCGCCACGCTGGTCAACTTGGCGCGTGGCGGTGTCGTGGACGATGCGGCGCTGGCGGCTGCGCTGCGCGAGCGGCGCATTGCTGCGGCGGGGTTGGATGTGTTCGAAGGCGAGCCCCAGGTGCACCCCGATCTGCTCACCGTGCCCAATGTGGTGCTCACGCCCCACATCGCCAGCGCCACGCTGAAAACCCGCCGCGCGATGGCCGATCTGGCGGCCGACAACCTGATCGCGTATCTCACCCAAGGCCGTGCGCTCACCCCGCTCAATCCCGCATTGCTTCAGGTATGAACAGCGATCTGCTGGGCTGGCGGCTGCTGCCTTGGCAAGGCGTCGGATCCGCGCGCTCACAGGATGCGCAGATAGACGCTTTCGCCCAGCAACTTTGAGTCGATGACCCAGCCACTGCCGCGCGCCGATCTGGCGCGGCTGATCGCCGCCCAGGTCTGCCTGCACGCGGCCATGACCGGCTTTCGCATGGCCGCGCCGCTGATGGCGCTGCGCGAGGGCCACAGCGCCGCTGCGGTGGGCATGTTGCTGGCGCTGTTTGCGCTGGCGCAGGTGCTGCTCGCGCTGCCCTCGGGCCAGCTGGCCGATCGCTGGGGCATCCGCCGGCCGCTGAACCTCGCGATCGGTCTGTCTACCGCCGGTGCGCTGCTGGCGCTGGCGTTTCCGGTTTTTCCGGTGCTGTGCGTGACCGCGCTGTGTTGCGGAGCCGCCAGCTGCGTGACCATGACGGCGGTGCAGCGCCACGCGGGCAAACTCGCCAATGGGAGCAAGCAGCTCAAGCAGGTGTTCAGCTGGTTGGCGATCGGGCCTTCCATCTCCAACTTCGTTGGCCCGTTCCTGGCTGGTGTGCTGATCGATGCCTCAGGCTTTCGCGCTGCCTATTTGCTGCTGGCGCTGCTGCCCTCGCTGGCGTGGTTCTGGGCGCGCGGCCTGACCGAGCTGCCCAGCCAGCACACGCAAGCACCAGGCAGCAGCGGCTCGGCCTGGAACCTGCTGCGCCAGCCCGACCTGCGCCGGCTGATGATCGTGAACTGGATGCTGTCGTCTTGCTGGGATGTGCACACTTTTCTGGTGCCGGTGCTGGGCCATGAGCGAGGGCTGTCGGCCTCGTCCATCGGGGCTATTTTGGGTGGCTTCGCATTGGCGGCGACCGCCATTCGGCTGCTCATGCCTTGGCTGGCCGCGCGGCTGCGCGAATCGGTGGTGATCGCCTCGGCCATGCTGGGCACCGCGCTGCTGTTTGCGCTGTATCCGCTGGCTCAAACGGTCTGGGCCATGGGCGGGCTTTCGGTGTTGCTGGGCATCACGCTCGGCTCGGTGCAGCCCATGATCATGAGCACGCTGCACCAGATCACGCCGGCGCACCGCCATGGTCAGGCGCTGGGCTTGCGCGCGCTGGCGATCAACGGATCGAGCGTGATGATGCCGCTGCTGTTCGGCTCGGCCGGTGTGGTGGTCGGTGCGGCCGGGGTGTTCTGGGTGGTCGGTGCGGTGGTGGGCGGGGGCGCGCGGCTGGCACTTGCCCTCCCATCGTCCAACCCAGCACCGCCGCAGCGGATCGGGTAACCCGCGCAACGCAACAGCCTGATCGGGCGAAAGCCTTTTCTCAGGCCACTATGATTGCCGGGTCCCGGTTTTTGGGCATCACCATCGCTGTATCCATCCTGTCGCCATAGAGCCAGGCCGTTACCAACAAAAAATCCCATGGCTCAAGCCCATTCACATCCCGCCTCTGCCGCCGGTCTCGGCGTCACAAGTCGTGCCGCGTTCACCGCGGTGCCACTGGCTGCGCTGTGTGGTGTGCTCTGGATGCTGGTGCAGCTCGAGTTGCCGCTGCAATGGCAGCTGAATTGGGTACCCGCACTGGGGGTGGATTTTGCGTTCTTTGTCGACGGGCTGTCGGCGCTGATGCTGCTGATGATCACCGGCGTGGGCACGGCGGTGTTTGTTTACGCGGGCGGCTACCTGGCTGGGCATCCGCAACAGCACCGGCTCTACATCTTGCTGTGCCTCTTCATGGCGGCCATGATCGGCTGCGTGACGGCCGACAACCTGATCGTGCTGTTCCTGTTTTGGGAGATGACCAGCCTGACCTCGTTCATGCTGGTGGGCTTCAACCACGAGCAGCCCGAGAGCCGCAAGTCTGCCCAGCAAGCGCTGCTGGTCACTGGCACCGGCGGTCTGGTGCTGCTGGCTGGTTTCATCGTGCTGGGTCAGGCGATGGACAGTTGGTCGATGAGCGAGATCGTGCGCCGCCTGCCCGAGATGGAGCAGACGCCGCAACTCACCACCGCGCTGCTGCTGATCCTGGTCGGTGCTTTCACCAAAAGCGCGCAGTTCCCTTTCCACTTCTGGCTGCCCAACGCCATGTCGGCGCCGACGCCGGTGTCGGCCTACCTGCACTCGGCCACCATGGTCAAGCTCGGTGTGTTCCTGCTCGCACGGCTCGATCCGGGCTTTGGTGAGTGGCTGCTGTGGGAATGGCTGCTCAAAGTCGTGGGCTCGATCACCGCCGCCTGGGGCATGGCGCTGGCGCTGCGCGAGCGCGACTTGAAACGCATTTTGGCCTGGTCGACGGTGGCTACGTTAGGTACGCTGGTGATGCTGGTCGGTTTGCGTGGCGAGGGCGCCACGGTGGCGGTGGGCGCGCTGCTGCTGGCGCACGCGCTGTACAAGGCGCCGCTGTTCTTCGTGGCGGGCAATGTGGACCACGGGACCGGCACGCGCGTGATCGACAAGCTCGGCAGCCTGCGCCACGCCATGCCCTGGACCGCGGCGGCCGCGCTGCTGGCTGCGATGTCGATGGCCGGCATGCCGCTGTCGTTCGGCTACATCGCCAAAGACCTGATTCTGGAGGCCAAGAAATCGGGCGACGTGTTTGCGTTTGCTAGCGCGGCTTACACCGTGTTTGGTGCGATCGCGGTCGCGGTGGCCGGTGTGGCCGCGTTCCGAATTTTTTGGCGTCCTCGCGGTGAAAACCTGCCCGCGCCCGATGCCCATGAAGGCGGTCTTTCGCTGGTGGGCCCGCCGCTGGCGCTGGCACTGATCGGCATTGGCCTGGGCATTTTTCCTTTTGTGATTCAGGACCTGATTGCTGAGGCCTCGTTGGCCATGTCGCCCGCCACGCAGGTGACCGCGCTCAGCCTGGCGCTTGGTGTCGGCCCGGTACTGACGTCGCTAGCCGTCACGCTGGCCATCGGCGGCCTGATCTACCTGTCCTGGGATCCGCTGCACCGCGCCTTCGAGCGCCTGGGTGAAATCACCGGCAACATCGGCATGATTGCGGTCTACGAGCGCTCGCTCAAAGGCATTCCGCAGTTGGCAGCCGGCGCCACTCGCTGGGTGCAGGGTGGCAGCCTGTCCGGCTACAGCATGCTCATCGTCAGCAGCCTGTCGCTGGCCATGCTGGGGTTGTTGCTGGCGGGCTGGGGGCAGTGGGTGTGGCCAAGTTGGGAAACACCTTCTGTTGGGTTTGTGGGCGCTTGTCTGCTGATCATCGCTGGTGCGGTGCTGGCCTGCGTTGTGCGCGACCGCTTGGTGCTGCTGCTGGCCACCGGTTTGGTGGGCTTTGGCTGCGGCGTGCTGTTTCTCTTCACCGGCGCGCCCGATGTGGCCTACACCCAGTTCGTGGTGGAGACGGTGTTTGTGATCGTGGTGGCCTCGGTGCTCATTCGCCTCAAACGCCAGGGACTTGGCAACAGCCTGCCCGAGCC
>JBLIJY010000125.1:0-6869 GCA_047636095.1 Hydrogenophaga sp.
AAAGTCTGCCAGACCGGTAGCGACATGTCTTTGCTGTCGATCTGAGCCACCTGATCGCCCTCCAGCGGCAGACCGGTCAGCCCGGGTACCGCAGCCATCAGATCGGCCACCGCCAGTTGGCCCGCCATATAACCCACATGGTCATCGGCGCGGTCCGAACGCCCGGCAATCGTGCCGCCCGTGGCGAGAACCACCGTGACGCCAAGCACGGCCAAGCCCTTGCTGTTCTGATTCACTTGTCAATTCCTTGAGGCTGGTTAAAAATACAAATACTGGATAAATGATCAGTCCACTGCAACAACCATCATGAACGATTCACACCAAACCGCACCGAAACTCACCGCGCGCCAGGGGCAGATTCTGGAATTGATCCGAAGTGCCATTGTCCACACCGGTTCGCCACCGACCCGGGCGGAAATTGCAGCCGAACTCGGTTTCAAATCGGTCAACGCGGCCGAAGAGCATTTGCAAGCGCTGGCCCGCAAGGGCGTGATCGAGCTGGTGAGTGGCACCTCGCGCGGCATCCGGCTGCGCAGCAAAGACCTGCAATCCGTCAATGCAGCGCGTGCGCGCCAGCTGACTTTGCCGTTGCCCAGTTTGTCGCAGCTCGTACTTCCCGTGATTGGTCGTGTGGCTGCTGGCTCCCCAATCCTGGCGCAAGAGCATGTGGAGCACACTTACCAGATCGAGCGAGGCCTTTTCCAGCGCACGCCCGACTACCTGCTCAAAGTGCGTGGCATGTCGATGCGCGACGTGGGCATTCTTGATGGCGATCTGCTGGCGGTTCAGTCGACCAAAGAGGCCAAAAACGGCCAGATTGTGGTCGCTCGCCTGGGCGACAACGTCACCGTGAAGCGCTTCATGCGCCAGTTCGATCGCATCGAGCTGCAGGCCGAAAATCCAGACTTCGAGACCCTCGTTGTCGAGCCCGGAGAGCCGTTCGAGATCGAAGGCTTGGCGGTGGGCCTGATACGCAACCGTTTTTCCATTTGATCCGAGCCAGAGTCAGCCCTGCATCACGGCGGGGCGGCAGGGCAGCGCCAAGGGATATCGGTGGGCGGGTTGCCATCGCTGGGTGGAGGGTGACTGATCAGGCGCCTCGATCTCAGCCAGATTTTTCACACATGGGCCATCATCTCCACTGACACCAGACCGTCCGGGCACAATAGCGTGCATGAATATCGTGATCCTCGACGACTACCAGGACGCCGTGCGCAAGCTGCCTTGCGCCGCCAAACTTGAGCCTTACCCCGCCAAGGTTTTTACCAACACGGTCAAGGGCGTGGGCCAGTTGTCGGTTCGCTTAAGAGATGCTGATGTGCTGGTATTGATCCGAGAGCGCACCCACATCACCGCTCAACTGGTCGCCAAATTGCCTCGCCTGAAACTGATAGTGCAGACCGGTAAGATCGGCCCACACATTGATGTCAGCGCGTGTACCGAGCGGGGCATCGCGGTGGCCGAGGGCGTGGGGTCACCTTTCTCTACGGCCGAGCTCACTTGGGCGTTGATCATGTCGGCGATGCGCCGCATTCCTCAGTATGTGGCCAACCTCAAGCACGGCGCTTGGCAACAATCGGGTCTGAAGGCTGCCTCTATGCCCGCCAATTTTGGCGTCGGCGCGGTACTGCGTGGCAAGACCCTGGGCATCTGGAGCTATGGGCGTATTGGCCAGCTCGTGGCGGGTTACGGACGCGCATTTGGCATGCGCGTGGTGATCTGGGGCAGCGAGGCTGCGCGAGCACGTGCCGTCGCCGATGGCTTCGATGTGGCCACCCACAAGGCCGGTTTTTTCGATTCGGTCGATGTGCTGTCGCTGCACCTTCGCCTGAGCGACACCAGCGCAGGCTGTGTCTCACTGGAAGATCTTTCGCTCATGAAGCCCACCGCGTTGCTGGTCAACACCTCGCGAGCTGAACTCATTCAGCCTGAGGCCTTGCTGACAGCGCTCAACCGAGGGCGGCCTGGGATCGCAGCGATCGATGTTTTTGAGTCCGAGCCGATCCTGCAAGGCCACGCGCTGTTGCGCCTGGAAAACTGTATTTGCACGCCACACATCGGCTATGTCGAACAAGACAATTACGAAGCTTATTTTTCGGCTGCTTTTGACGACGTACTCAACTTCATCAAAGGCACGCCCACCAACGTTGTGAACCCAGACGTGCTGTAGGCAGTCCGCCACGCCATTGCCACTGGCGCATCCGATTCACGGTAGACACCAGCTTCAAACAGATCGACGGTGTCCGAGACTCAAAAAATCATGTGCGCTGCCCCCTTTGCACTTGGGGGTTGAATGCGCCGAACGTACAATCCGCCGGCTGGTGACGATGTCGGCGTCAACCTTAGGTGGTGATGATGCTGCACGCCACCTCGCTGGCCAGCGTGGTGCCAGCCTTATACGACCTCACCAACGCGGCTTTCGCCATCTACAAAACCTACTATCTAGCTTTCCAGCCATTCATTGCGGTGGCGGTATTGTATTTCTGCCTTACTTTTATGCTGGTCTACGCGTTCAGGTTGCTGGAGCGGCGCTTTCTGGCCTACCTCAAGCCGCGAACCCACTGACCAAACCGGTCATTTCTCACCCATCTGCGAAATACCATCCTGCGCCCGTTGTCAGCGATGCAAGTCACTCACCACCCTCTTCTCTCTCCAGCCCTGGGTACCCAGCGCCAGCTGACAAGCTTCACGTTCGGACGCACTGGCTCGGGTCCAAAGACCTATATCCAAGCCAGTCTGCATGCCGACGAACTGCCTGGCATGCTGGTGGCTCACCACCTGCGCGGTCTGCTGGAAGCGGCTGAACAGCGTGGGGAGATGCTGGGCGAAGTGGTGCTGGTGCCCATGGCCAACCCGATCGGCCTGAACCAGACGGTGATGCACCATCAGATAGGCCGTTTCGAGCTGGCCAGCATGGAGAACTTCAACCGCAACTACCCCGACTTCTTCGACCTGCTCAAAGACGAGCTCGCTGCGATCCTGGGATCGGATGGGGAAGTCAACAAGCGCCACATCCGCACTGCCATGCGCCGCCTGTTGCAGGCACAGGCGCCCCGCACCGAGCTGCAAAGCCAGCGCCAAACGCTGATGTTGCTCTCTCACGACGCCGATCTGGTCTTGGATTTGCACTGCGATTTTGAGGCCGTGATGCACATGTACGTGGAACAGGCGTGTTTGGAGCGGCTGGGGCCATTGGCGCAGCGGCTTGGTGCGCGCGCCCTGCTCTGGGCCAATGGGTCGGGCGGCTCGGTGTCGTTCGACGAGGCTTTGTCTGGCCCCTGGTGGCGCCTGCGCGATCATTTCGCTGACCGCGCGCCGATCTCCTTGGGTTGCGTCAGCACCACAGTGGAGTTGCGCGGCCTGACAGACGTCTCAACCGCGCTGGCACAGCAGGACGCACAGGCCATTTTTTGCTTTCTGCAGTCAGAAGCGGTGGTGTCGGGCTCCCCGGTCGCGCCCCCTCCTGCGCAGTGCGAGGCCACACCACTGGCGGGTACCGAGACGGTGCTGGCGCCGCATGCCGGTGTGATCGCCTTTGCCTGCCAGCCCGGCGATGTGGTGCGTGCAGGTCAGTTGTTGGCCGAGGTGGTCGACCCGCTCAGTGGGCAAAGCTCAGTGGTGAAATCTGGCATCGATGGCGTGATGTACGCGCGCCACAACCTGCGTTGGGCCACCACCGGTTTCGAGCTGTGCCGCATCGCCGGGCGAGAACCGATCCGCTCAGGCAATCTGCTGAGCCCCTGACTTTTTTGCTGTACCGACCTGATCCGTCCGATCCCTTGCCATGACCACCACCAAACTCGAAGCCATCGACATCCGCAAAAGCTACGGCTCGCACGAGGTCATCAAAGGGATGTCGCTCACCGTGGATGCGTTGGGCGATGAAGGTTCGAGACTGAGCCCTGGTCTCAGGCGCCGACTGTCTTATTTGCCCGATGCACATGCTCTGTGGTACGCCCGCCCCGAGATGGTCGAGGTGCTCAGTCGGGTGCATGGCGAAGTTAAGGCAATCGATACGGTGCGTGATTTGTCGCCTTTTTTTGCAGGTCTGCTGCCCAAGAGCCTCGTCGAATCTGCCAGCCGCACCCCGCGATGAACCGAGTGATTTTGGAGCACTACCATCAGCCCCAGAAAATCAGCGCGTCACGTCCATCCACCATCAAATCCACCTGCTGACCGACCGGCAGCAGCACCTTGGTGGGCACATGACCGAAGGGCAGCCCGGTCAGCACGGGCGGGCGAATCTGCCCCCGAACCCAGTTCACGACCGCACTCAGATTGAAGCCACGGTCATAGCCCGGCACCAGCGTGTAGCGGTTGAATGAGCCCAGCAACACTGCTTGTTGCTTGCCCAAAATACCAGCATTCACCAACTGAGTGAGCTGGCGCTCAATGCGGTAAGGGTGCTCGTTGGTGTCTTCCAAGAACAGGATGCCGCCCTCAACCGCAGGCATGTAGGGCGTACCCATCAGGGCACAGATCACGCTCAGGTTGCCACCCCACAAGGTGGCGCCGCTGATGCTGAGCGCTGCGGGCACCTCTGGCAGGTTGCCTGACTTCACCTGCTGGCGGGCGGCCAGCGCCTTCACATCGGCCATCGGCAAACGCCATCCCGTGCCTTCCCCCTGGCCACAGGCAAGATCATCAAAGCAGGCCGCCATGATCTCGTCAGGTGGTTCTTCAGAGCCGAAATCTTCGCCCAGGGCCGGACCAGCCCAGGTGCTGGCCCCCGTTTTGGCCTGCAACGCGCATTGCAGTGCCGTGAAGTCGCTCAGGCCGACGAACTGCATACCGCCCTCGACTGCCTTGGCCAGGTGTTTGTAGGGCAGATCGGGCAACAGGCGGGTGAGCCCGTAGCCGCCGCGCGAGACCATGGCAATGTCGGCACCGCTGGCGGCCGCACGGCCAATGGCGGCCAGGCGGGTGGCGTCATCACCGGCAAAGCGTTGGTGGCTGAGCAAGGCGGCTTCGTCGACTTCCACCTCGTGACCGAGCTGGGTCAGGCGTTTGACACCCCGCCGAAAGGCTGCCTTATCGCGCACAGCGCTGGAAGGCGAGTAAATGTAGATGTGGCTCATGGCGTGTCGTCGTTGGGTCGCGATCAAGTTGAAAAGCGGGCCAACGCGGCACGCGCGATAGGCGCGCCGTGTTCCTGCACGAAATGGCCTGCCTCGGGGAGCAGCAACGGCTGCGGGCAGCCCCGAATCCGCGCCGCCAGCGCGCGCATCACCGGCTCGCCCAGCACAGGGTCTTGCTGGCCGATCGCCATCAGGCTCTGGCCATTCCACTGCTCCTGCCAGAAAGCACACGCTTCTCTTGAGACGGCCGCACCGTCGTCATCCAGCCGTTGCGGCACCAGCGCAGGAAATGCCCGAGTCGCGGCGCGGTGGCCGGCGTCAGGGAAAGGCGCGCTGTAGGCAGCGCTCTCGGCCTCAACCAGCTGCGGATTGCCGCGGGCCAACAACCGGGCGACATCGAAATCGGGTTTTTTGGCGCACATCTCGCGCCAGGCCACAAAGCCAGGCGACAGCGGCTCCTCGCCGGTTGCAAGCAGGGTGTTCATGACCAGCAAATGGCTGTAGCGGTGGGGCGCGGCCATGGGCAGAGTCAACCCGAGCAGACCGCCCCAGTCTTGCACCGCCAAGGCAACATTTTTCAGGTCCAGGCGCTCGACAAATTCCAGCAGCGCTTGACGGTGCCAGCTGAAGGTGTGAAAAGTGTCTTTTTTGGGCTTGTCGCTCTTCCCAAAACCGATCAGGTCGGGCGCGACCACCCGGTGGCCAGCGGCGAGAAACACCGGAATCATGTGACGGTACAGGTAGCTCCAGGCTGGGTTGCCATGCAGGCAAAGCCAGGTAAAGGGCGCATTTTTTGGGCCCTCATCCAGGTAGTGCATTCGCAAGCCAGCCAGCGCAGGCAGGTCGCTGATGTATTGAGCTGCCCAGGGGTAGCCTGGCAGGTCGGCAAAGACAGCGTCTGGCGTGCGCAGCGCGTCTTCTCGCAAAGGATGGGCGTTCACTCGGCGTTCCTTGAAAAATTCGCGCAGCGGTGCCGCGCACGCCAGAGCCAGTATGCCGCCCTGCACCGCCGTCTGATGGTTCAGGCGCGATGACTCGAACAAGTCAATCACCGAGCCAGCTGCACCGGTCTTGGGATCGGGCACACCAAACACCACGCGCGCCAGTCGCGCGTGCAGCATGGCACCACTGCACATGGCGCAGGGCTCCAGCGTCACGTAGAGCGTACAGCCTTCCAACCGGTAATTGCCGAGCGCCTGAGCGCCCGCACGCAAGGCCATGATCTCGGCGTGGGCGGTCGGGTCGTGCTGGCCAATGGGCGCATTGCGGCCCACGGCGATCACCTCACCATGGCGCACCAGCACCGCGCCCACCGGCACTTCTCCCGCTGCTGCGGCTGACCTCGCCTGCCCCAACGCCAAGCGCATGAAGCGCTCGTCGGCAGCCCCAGGCGACTCAGGCAAAGCGCTCACGGCTGGTCCGCCGCATCCAGCCTTTTCTGCCCAGCGCTCAGCGCATCATCGAGCGCCCCTTGGTATTGCTCTTGCACCTGCTGGGAGCTGCCTTGGAGCCTTGTGTTGGGTGGCGCTGCTTCTGCTGCGCGAGCGGGGACGGGTTTGGTCGTGGTGGTCTGGATTTTGACCAGCTGCATCACCACAAACAGCGTCAGCACAAGGCTCAACAGCCCAAATATCACGCGCATGATTCCTCCCTTGGATTCAAGCCCACCATCCCCAGTCGGACCATCCAGCGCGCCAGGGCCTGCTCGTCAGAGTTGCCAGCGGCGTAAGCGGCGTGCATGGCCGTGTGCGACTCGGGTCGGTGCTGGTTGAGTTTGAGCTTGCACTGCAA
>JBLIJY010000126.1:0-6854 GCA_047636095.1 Hydrogenophaga sp.
TGTGAGGGGCCCCGAACCCGTTGGAGAAACCAGGGCCGCATCGGCTGACGGCGCTGGTTGGGCCGCGATCAAGGTGTCGATGAACCGCGCCACATCGCCCACGGTGGCGAGATCGCGAACGGGTTCCACCGGCAGCGTCACCCGAAACTCGTCTTCAATGTTGAACAGCAGCTCGGCCACGCCCAGCGAATCGATGCCCAGGGACTCCAGCGAAGAATCGGCCGTGATCGTTTCAATATCGAGCTTGTGGTCTTTGGCCACGATGGCCTGCAAGCGTTGGAAGGTGGTTTTCATTCAAGATGCCTCTGCGAGTGGGCCAGTGGGCTGGATCGCCTGCGGTGCCCGAGCGGTCAGCGGGCGGGAGGCTCGCGCCGAGGCGAGTCGCGCGATGGTGGCGGGATCGATGGCGCAAGTCACCTTGGCACACCACCGCGCGCCCTGTGTGACGGCGCGGGGAAAATGGCGCACCGCTGCCACCAGGATCAAGGCGGGCAGTGGCCGCATCGCGATGTGAGCCAGCAGAGCGGCCAAGCACAGCCTGGTGGCGAAGTGGTGGTGCCAATCGGCGGCGTAGCGGCGCGCAACATCGGCGTGCCACCGCGCGGCATCTTGGGGGTCGCGCTCGGCAGAGTCTGCCAGCAAGCGGTCACACAGAAGCCACGCCGATTGCATCGCCATGCTCATGCCCTCGCCGATGATGGGATGGGCCTCGGCTGCCGCATTGCCAATCCGAAAAAATCGATCGTCCCCGCGCAGTCGGATGCCGGGATCGATGGGGCCGGAGCCCAGCCACGGCCCCCGGCGCTGGGCGGGTTGGAGTGCGGCGTTCACGCCAGCGCATTCGCGCCGCAACATGGCTTCGACCACCTCACCCGCCGAGTGCCCCGGCATGCGGACGCGCAATGCCGTGAGCCGATCGGCGCGAATGCAGCAAGCAATGGTGGTGATCCCGCGGTCGGCCACCACCATGCCACCATAGCCACCTTCGAAGGCAAGGACGGGGAGCAGGCCTGCCGCCAGATCGGCGCCGACAAAGTTGGCCTTGAAGGCGAGCAGGTCGCCGCCGCGGCGAATACGCCGCTCGGTCTGCCGGGCAGACGGAAGTGGCTCCCAGGAGCCGTTGGCCAGAATCACCACCCGTGCTTGCATCTCGGTCTTCTCGCCAGTGGCCATGTCCAGCGCCGTGGCGCGCATCTGGCCGGGCGGTCCGTCAACGGAAAGCACCGACCAGGGCTGGAGCACCTGCGCGCCGGCTGCGCGGGCCTGGTCGAGGAGGAGGGTGTCGAGTGTCTCGCGGCCGAGCACCCGAGCCCAGGCATGCCGTGGATGGGTTGCGGCTGGCAACGGCGCAGATACACTGCGGTTGCCTCGCATGAACGCCACGCGTTGCAGCGGTGGCGCAGCAAGAGCATCCAACGCAGCGGGGGAAATGCCGAGCGCTTCGAGCAGCGGCAGGTTGCTGGCCGCGATGCATTCGCCACACACCTTTCGGCGGGGAAACGCCTGCTTCTCGACGATCGCCACCGACCAACCAGCCCGGGCCAGCAACGCTGCCGCCGTGGATCCCGCCGGACCCGCACCGACGATCAGGGCATCGAGCTTTGTGGTGTTCATGGCACTCGTGCACCCATGGTCTTCGCCAACCCTCTGCGCTGCGCCACAAAGCAATGGCTAAAGAGGCCAGCGCTCCGTTCGGTCGTGTCCCACACATTCGATACACCGGGCCACGCCGCAGAAATTTCGTCCGCTCGAAAGCCTGCGTGCACGCTCAAGACGGCGTCTTCCCGGGTCACCGGGCCTGCACCGGTGAACCCGATCAAGTGGCTCCCGGCCAGGGCCAGCCTAGACCGAGCGGGTTCGCAGGCGATGAATCGGTCGGCGCTGTGCTCTATACCGCCGAGTAGCTTGATCAGCGCCGCGCCCTCGAAGTGGTGCAGGAAGAGGTTGGCGATGACGAGATCCCATCGGCCGCCCGATGGCGGCGGGCACGGCCCTGGTTTGGCATCGCCATCTGCCCAGGCGAGCGCATCGGCCACGCAGGCCTGCGCAGACCAGCCAGCTGCCTTGTACGCAGCCAGGGTCGGCGGTGTCACGATACCTTGCCGTTCGAGAAGCGTCAGCCGAACATCCGTCCACTCGTCCGCAAGTTGGCGCGCCACGCCCAGCATCAGGCTGCCATCGCCAGCGCCCAGTTCAAGCACATGAAGCGCTGCCGTTCGTGGATGGCCCGCGCAGGCCGACCGAATGGCGCGCACCACCATCGCGCGCGTTCCCATGACCAGGTGCACGCGCTGCAAGTCGTGGCGCGAGCGCACGGCCATGGGGTCACGCTCGTCCAGATCGTCCAGGGCCTCATGTGTCACCACGCGCGGCATCATCGGCTGGCCTTCCGAAGGCAGGCCCGATTTGTCCCACGTGCCAGCAGCGCCATCACCGCACCTCCAGCAGCGCGCCGTGGCAACTGAAACCGGCACCAAACGACGACAGCCACCACCAGCCGCGTTTCGCACTGCCTGCGCCACCTGGGTTGTTCGAGCGCGCGGCTTCCAGCACGAAGTAGACAAAAGCGCTGGAGAGGTTGCCGTATTGGCGCAGCATCGCCGTGCTGTACCGCAGGGCATGGGCGTCGAGCCCGAGCTCTCGCTCCAGCGCGCGCAGCACATCCCGGCCGCCGGCATGCATGATCCATTCGCCAATGTCCTCCGTTTCCAAGCCCGAGCGTTGCAGCACGGTCTCCAACACCTGGGCGGCATGCACCGACGCCAATGCCGGCACTTCGCGCGTTAGGATGTTGCGCAGCAAACCTTGCCGCAGCTCAAACTTCAGCGCATTGCGGTGCTGGGGTGCAATCAGCGAAGTGCTGTCGACCCACCTGATTTCCGGTGCGTGCGTGGCTTTGGCATTGGCCGCAGCGTCAGGCGCAGCGCGCTGGCTGGACAACACGGCAGCGCCTGCGCCGTCGCCAAAGAGGCAGGCACTGATCACCACACCGGGGTCGCTGTCGAGGTACATCGCCGCGCTGCTCACTTCGACACAGACCGACAGCACATGCTCGCAACTGCCTGAGCGCAGCAGGTTGTGCCCCAACTGCAGGTTGGGCAGCGCAGCCGCGCAGCCCTGCCCAACCAGATCGAACGCCATCACGTCAGCGCGCAGTCCGAGGCGCTCGATCACGTAGCCTGAGAGCCCGGGGCAAAGGTAGCCGGTGCAGGTGCTGACGACAATGGCGTCGATAGAGGCGGCAGAGATGCCGGCGTCGGCCATCGCGCGCAGTGCAGCGTCGGTGGCGAGGGAGGGCGCGTGAGCCAGAAACCGGGTCGCCAGTGTGTCTGCGTCGATCTTGAACACGTCGTCCAGCGACGCCACGGCCAGCCGACGTTCGTCAATGCCGTTGTCTCGCTCAAGCACCGTGTGCGCGACGAACCTCGCGCGTGCGTCGAGCTTTTCATACCAGCTGGATTCGCGAAACGCCAGCAGGCACTCGGCTTTTGTGTATCGGGTGGATGGCGTGGCGGTGCCCACTCCCCGGATGAAAGTTTGGCGGCCATTCTTGGCCTCCTGGGCAGTGGCACTGGCGTGCGCCTGCGACAGACCACCAAGGCTTGCTTGCGCGCGGTCTTCAAGCAATTCGGGGTGTGCCATGGGGGTCGGATGCTCGTTGTGGATGGGTGGCCGAGGAACACGTTGTCGATTCATCGAGCGCGGCGTTTGTATCCTGATGTGTGCAGGGAATGGCAGGTAAGGCTAGTCGAGGTGTGCCTTCGAGTGTGTAGGACAAGGCTCCACTTGATTGAAATCAAACCCTCCCAGAGTTTGTCGTTCGACCTCCTTTTGAGGGATGGCGTCGTTCGTGCGTGCACCCAATCGCCTATAACAGTCTTTGAGCCGCCAACCACCAGCGTTTTTCACCTTCGCATTCCAACTCAAAGGAGCACCATGACCGATTTCGCCGATCTCCGCGCACTGTTCATCAACACCTCGCTGACACGAGATGCCGTGCGCAGCCACACCGGGCTGCTGCTCGATGCATCCGCTGCCATCATGAAGAAGAACGGTGTGTCGGTGGAGCACCTTCATTTTGTTGCGCACCAGTGCCCGCCCGGCATCTACCCCGACATGACCGAGCACGGCTGGCCCAAAGACGAATGGCCCGCCATCTGGGAAAAAGTCAAAGCGGCGGACATCTTGATCGTTGGCACGCCGATCTGGCTCGGCGAGGAAAGCTCGGTCTGCCGCATCCTGATCGAGCGGCTCTACGCGATGTCCGGTGAGCTCAACGCCCGGGGACAGTCGATCTATTACAACAAGGTCGGCGGGGCCGTTATTACGGGCAATGAGGACGGCGTCAAGCATGTTGCGATGACGATTGCGTTCGCCCTCAACCACCTCGGCTACACGATCCCGCCGCAGGCCGACTGTGGATGGATTGGCGAGGCTGGCCCCGGCGCCTCGTATGGCGATGAAAAGGAAGACGGCAGCCGTGCTGGATTCGACAACGGGTTCACGCAGCGAAACACCACCATCATGACCTGGAACTGCATGCACCTGGCGAAGATGCTCAAGGCAGCGGGTGGCATCCCGAACCAGGGCAACGACCGCAACGCGTGGAACGACGGCGAACGCTTTGGTTTCGAGAACCCGACGCGCAAAGTCGGTTCTTGAAGCGATCGATCGCCGTTTCACTGCATCGCAAGACGCCAGTCGGCCCGCGTTTCGCGCACTGGGCTCACGATTGACGCGCGTTGATCGACAGCTCGTCGAGCAGCTGGCGATCGGCCTCATAACAACCACACGCTTCTTTGAGCAGACCCGCGCGATCGACCACCGTGATCTGGCCGCGGTGGTATTTGATCAGGCCGGCGCGCTGGAGATCGCCCGCCGCTTGCGTGACACTCACCCGGCGCACTCCCAGCAGGAGCGCGAGCAGTTCCTGCGTGATGTGAAAACTGTCGGCCTGCGCGCGGTCCTGGCACATCAGCAACCAGCGCGCTAGGCGCGGTCCGACCATGTGGAAGCGCGCGCAGGCGGCTGTCAGCACTTGCTGGTGCAGCCGCACCATCAGACTGGCCTGCATCAGCCGCCGCAGCACCGGTAAAGCACTGAGCGCGCGGCGCAACGCCGAGGCGGACACGCGCCAACTGTCGCCCGGGCCTTGCACCACAGCCCGCCATGGCGTCTTGGCCACGCCCAGCACCAGTTCCGATCCGAGCATGCTTTCGCGACCAGCCATGCCCACCTCCAGCGGCGGGTAGCCATCCCTGTCGATCATCAGCGAGACAAAGCCCTCTTGGGGAAAGTGGGCATGTGTCAGCGGTTGGCCACGCTCGCTGAGTTCGGCGGCGAGCACCATCTCGAAGGGTTCGCTCAGCGCCAGCAGGCGGCGGTGCTCAGCCTCGGGCAGCTGCGCGATCAGCAGGTTTTCAGAAGAGGCCGTGGATGGGTCTCTGATGCTGCGGCCAGCGCCAGCAAAAAGGCATGGTTGCATCTGCGTCTGTCCTTGCCGAGGCTCTTGGTTGAACGCCTTTCAGTATGGTGTCTGGCCTCGCACATGACTGTGCGCTGTCGCACAGACCCGAGACGAGATCGCAGCCGGTTCAGACCGCCGGCTGATGCGGCCTCAGCAGCCGGTCGTATTCCTTTTTCACCACGGCGTAGCATTCGCAAACCCGGGCCTCCAGACCCGCGCGATCGATCACCGTGATGTGGCCGCGCGCGTAGTGGATCAGACCCAGCTTCTGTAATTTCAGAGCCGCTTCGGTCACGCCCTCGCGCCGCACGCCCAGCATGTTGGCGATCCGCTCCTGAGTCATCGCCAAGTGCATGCCCTCTTGCCGGTCCAGGCTGAGCAGCAGCCGACGGCACAGTTGCTGTTCCAGCGAGTGGTGGCGGTTGCACACGGCGGTCTGGGCCATTTGCGTGATCAGCGCCTGCGTGTAAGGCAACATGAGGTGCATGAACGGAGTTGAACGGGTGAACACTTCCTTCATGATCTCCGCGCGCATTCGGTAACCCTGGCCCGCGCTCTGCACCGTCGCGCGCAGCGCGGTGGTGTTGCCGCCCATGAACAGCGGAATGCCCACCACACCTTCGCGTCCGACAACCGCAATCTCAGCCGAGGAACCGTTCTCCAGCATGTACACCAGGGACACAATCGCAGTGGTCGGGAAATACACGTGGGAGATGTTGCAGCCTGGCTCGTACAGCACCTGGCCCAGCGCCAGCTCCACGGCGTCGAAATGCGCAACGAGGCTCAGCAAATCCTCCGGCTTGAGAGAAGCCAGCAAATCGTTGTTGCACAGGGCTGACGCAATGGACATAAAGAACCTTTCGACAATGCAGAGAATAAGCCCCCGGGAGCACCAATGCCCAAAAAATTTCAATACAAAATATTTACCCACACACCTTGTGCCGCCTAACTTCGGTGCAAATATGACGTCTGGGAAGATGGCGTGTCAGCTGGCCCAAGATCCGTGTGCGAGAGATCGGCGTTGACCCATTTCTCACTCGATTGAAATGGCGGCATTGGCCAGTCAGAAAGCAAGCGTTCTATTGCGCTGCGTCCACGGCCCACGAGCCGCACGGTTCGGTGAACGGAACCTGCATCCCCTGCAGCGTCACATGGACGATCTCGAATCGGTCGTGCAAGCCATCGGTGGCTGCTTTCAAAAAGGCGTCGTCCGGAGGGTTCTCGGGCATCACCAGATGGGCGGTTAAGGCCACCTGAGACGTGTCCATGGCCCAGATGTGCAGGTCGTGGACCCGGCTGACACCCGGCAAGCCCAGCAGATAGTCGTGCACCGCTTGCGGGTCCACGCTGTCTGGCACGCCATCAAACAGCAGGTGCAGGGACTGGC
>JBLIJY010000127.1:0-6794 GCA_047636095.1 Hydrogenophaga sp.
AAGACTTGCTCGTGGTCAGCCGTCGGTGACCATCACCCACCAAGGGGCCATCTCTACCGGCTGTAAACCACCCGCCAGGGCAAGCTCATCCTGACCAAGTCATTCGGCGGCGCCGCCACCATCGCTCGTGAGGCGACCCGGGACTTCATCGCCCGGCGTCGTTTTTTGGCTCAGCCAGGGAGCTCAGCGCTCCGTTAGCCAGCCTTTTTTTCAGCGTTGCCTCAGAGCGCAGCAATACCAGCGCGCGCCACCTGCGCGTCTTCCGACGACTTCACGCCGCTCACGCCCACCGCGCCAATGCACTGGCCATCTTGCAGGATCGGCACACCGCCCTCCAGCATGCCGGCGATCGCGGGCGCGCTCAGGAACGAGGTGCGGCCTTGGTTGATCACGTCTTCGTAGACTTTGCTTTCGCGGCGCCCCAGCGCAGCGGTGTGGGCCTTGGCTGGTGCGATGTGCGCGGAAATGGCAGCAGCGCCATCCAGGCGTTGCAGGGCCAGCAGATGACCGCCGTCGTCCACGATGGCGATGGTGACCGCCCACTGATTTTTGAGTGCCTCGGCTTCGGCGGCAGCGAGAATGCGCTTGACATCGGCAGATTCGAGAGTGGCTTTGTTTTTCATGAACTTTTTGAGAGAGGTGTTGTCAGTGAAAAGCACCAGCGACAATTTTCGCTGGGGTGCTAACCTATGACCTTAACGCAAAGTTTGGTGGTCTCAGGGTCACAAGTGACTTCACCAAAACCGCAGTTTTCTAAGGACATTTGCTGCACCAAGCGCTGTCCTTACAATAAAGTTTTGGCAGATGCGACCATCGGCGCGCTGCTTCTCACCATTTTTCCGATGAAGGAGTTTTCACCATGACCGACCACGTACAAAACGGCGGCCGATTCGGTACCGCCACCAACACCGCTGCGCAGCGCAACCAGGTGATGCGCAACACCTACTGGCTGCTGGCCTTGTCCATGCTGCCCACCGTGTTTGGCGCCTGGCTTGGCGTGGCCACCGGCATCACCGCTGGCCTGACCGGATTCATGGGTTTGATTGTCTTTCTGGGCGGGGCCTTTGGCTTCATATTCGCGATCGAGAAGACCAAAAACTCAGCCGCTGGCGTGCCGGTTCTGCTGGGGTTCACTTTCTTCATGGGTCTGATGCTGTCGCGGCTGTTGGCTGGTGTGCTGGGCTTTAGCAATGGCTCCAGTCTGATCATGACCGCCTTCGGCGGCACGGCCGGCGTTTTCTTCGTCATGGCCAACCTGTCCACGTTCATCAAGCGCGACATCTCGGGCATGGGCAAGTGGCTGTTTGTGGGTGCGCTGGCCATCATGGCGGGCGCCATCATCAACGTGTTCGTGGGCAGCACAGCCGGTATGGCGGCCATTGCCACTCTGGCGATCATCGTGTTCAGCATGTACCTGCTGTACGACTTGAAGCGCATCGTCGACGGTGGCGAGACCAACTACATCACCGCCACGCTCGGCCTGTACCTGAGCCTGTTCAACATCTTCCAAAGCCTGCTGATGCTGCTCGGCATCTTTGGTGGCGACCGCGAGTAAACGGAGCCATCGGCACCACCGACACCTCCAAGGGCCTTCGGGCCCTTTTTCTTGGCCTGCCTGAGCCGCGCGCCATGGCTGCGCTTCAAGTTTTCGCTGCGTTTGCCGAAACAAACAGAAAACCTGAGCCATCCACCATGCGCCACCTCCTTCTCTCCCTCAGCCTGATCATGGCCACCAGCACCCTGGTGGGTTGCGACGCACTGGGCGTTGAGACTGCCACGCAGCTCAACGCCAAGAGGGAAGCCGAGTCGCGAGCGATCGGCAGCGCTTGCCGTTACGCGTTGCGCGGCATTGAAGACTGTTTCGCGACCAACAGCAAGGCGGGCAAGGCCGCCGTGTTTGAGGGCTGGAAAGAAATGGACCAGTACATGCGAGACAACCAGCTGGTGGGCATGCCTACCGATGGCGGCACAGCCAAACCGGATGCCAATGCCGAGCCCAGTGGCACGCCCGATACGGCACGCACCGAAGCCCAGTCCAACCGATCCTGATCGGCGTCCAGGGCGACCTCGTCAGCTGGCTGGGTCGGTCCCGAGTTCAAACACCGCCATGCTCTCCACATGCGCAGTGTGCGCAAACATGTTCACCACGCCGGCGGCCACACACCGGTAACCCGCCTCGTGCACCAGCAAACCAGCGTCGCGTGCCAGCGTGGCCGGGTTGCAGCTCACGTAGACGATGCGCTGCGGCGGCGTCCAGCACCCGCGCAACGCGGGGTTTGCGTGCAGTTCGGCCATCGCCTTGAACAGCGCAAACGCGCCTTCTCGCGGCGGATCCACCAGCCATTTCTGGGCCATGCCATCGGCCACCAACAGCTCGGGCGTCATCTCGAACAGATTGCGCGCGGCGAAACGGGTGGGTGCCAGCGGCTGCGAGCGGCCCGCCTGGTTGAGCGTGAAGTTGTCGCGCGAGCGCGCCACCAAAGCCTCACTGCCCTCGATGCCGAGCACCTCGCCTGCGGTGGTGGCGATCGGCAAGGTGAAATTGCCCAGGCCACAAAACCAGTCGATCACCCGCTCATGTTTCTTGGCATCGAGCAGGCGCAAGGCGCGGGTCACCAGCACGCGGTTGATGTGCGGATTGACCTGGGTGAAATCGGTCGGCTTGAAGGGCATGGAAATGCCGAACTCAGGCAAGGCGTAAGACAGCAGCGGGCCGCCCGAGTCCATCAGCTTGACCGTCTCTGGCCCTTTGGACTGCAGCCACCACTGCACACCGTGGTGCCCCGCGAACGCGCGCAGGCGCGCCATGTCGTCCTCGCCCAGTGGCTCCAGGTGGCGCAGCACCAGCGCCGTCACCTCGTCGCCACAGGCCAGCTCGATCTGCGGCAAGGTTTCGCGGGCCTCCATGCCGAAGATCAGGTCGCGCAACGGCATGAGCAAGGCGCTCACATGCGGCGGCAACACCGGGCACACCTTCATGTCGGCCACATAGCGGCTTTTGCGCTCGTGAAAACCGATCAGCACTTCGCCCTTCTTGTGCACATGGCGCACCGAGAGGCGCGCGCGGTAACGGTAGCCCCAGGCCGGGCCTTCGATCGGTCGCAGCATCATCTCGGGTTTGACCTTGCCCAGGTGCCACAGGTTGTCTTCCAGCACACGCTGTTTGATGGCCACCTGTGCGCTCTCGTGCAGGTGCTGCATCTTGCAGCCGCCGCATGATCCGGTGTGCAGACCGAAGTGGGGGCAGCCGGGACGCACACGCTGCGAGGACTCGCGGTGGATGGCGGTGACCACGCCCGCCTCCCAGTTGCTTTTCTTGCGGTGCACGTTGGTGCTGACCACCTCGAACGGCAAGGCGCCTTCGATGAACACCACCTTGCCATCGGGCCGGCGAGCGATGCCTTGGGCATCGATGTCCATGGACTCGACCGCCAGCCAGCCATCGGGCAGCTCGCGGGCGGTCGTCGCGTCTGGGTTGGGATTGGGGCTGGCCGTGGTGGCCAGGCTGTTTTCGTGGGAATCGGATGCGCTCATGCCCCGATTGTCTCAGGGCCAGACGAACAGCCCGCCGCGTGCGACGCCGTCAGGGCTTGAGCAGATCTCTCACGAAGCCGGCGGTTGCATGGCGTGTCTGCGGCAGATTCAGCAGGGTATGGGGCGCGCCCGGGATCAGCAGCACGCTGGCCATCTTGTTGGACTTGAGCGCCTCCCCGCAGTGGCCCTTCGGGTTAGGGTTACCCAACCAGGTGTTGGCGACTGAAAAGAAGTTGTCGGTGCTGCTCATCACGTTGAGCACCGGCCGATCGGCCGGCAAGGCCGTGGCGTGCTGATGCACAAAGTAGTTGTTTTCGCAACTCCATGAGTACACGATGCGACCCGCGAACTCGGTCCCGGTATAACGTGCCACCGAGGTCGCACCCTCACTCGTTCCAGCCAGCACCATGCGGGCGCTGTCCACCCAGGGCAGGCGCTTGACGGCGCTCACAGCCAGCGAGATCTCACTCATGCGCAGGGCGTGGACTTTTTCGTAGACATCCTGACCAACCGGTGACTTGTAGGTCAGCCGATCGGGCAAGGCGAACGAGTTGGGTGCGAGGCTGGCAATGCCCATGTCGGCCAGCCAGAGTTGCCATTCGCCGATCGCCTTCAGGGCAAGCCCGGAGGATCCGTGCATGAACACCACCAGCGGCGCCGGTCCGCGCAGGTCGCGTGGCGCGTCGCGCAACAAGCCGCTGTAGGTTGCACCGCCGGTGACGGACGCGGGCAACACCAGTTGCGCCGTGTCGATCACGCCCACGACCGATTGCGCGGTGTGGGTGGTCTGCGAGCCTTTGACCTCACCCGCTGGCGTGGGTGCTGGGGTCACGCTCGCGCAGCCGCTGAGCAGGATCGCAAGGCCGGTCAGAGCCTGAAGGGTGATTGATCGATTCATCATGGGGTCCTGGTTGGGGTTGGATGAACCAAATTTAGTGCGTCGATAACTCGACGTCCAATGCATTGATAAGACCGTTTCATAATCAAAAGTTATGAATATGTCGCAACGCCAGCTCAGCATGTTTGTCACCACGGCCACGCTCGCGCACGTGACCCAGGCCAGCGAGGCCTTGCACATCAGCCAGCCAGCCCTGACCCGAGCCCTCAAGGCGTTTGAAGCCCAGCTGGGGTGCCAGCTGTTCGCGCGCACCACGCGCCGCGTCTCGCTGACGCGCGAGGGTGCGCTGCTACTGCCGCGCGCACAAGCCCTACTGCGCCAGATGAGCGCAGCGCAAGACGCCCTCTCCGGACGAAGGGGCTCCCCGCAAGGCACGGTGAGCATCGCCGTGGGGTCAGCCTTCGGGTGCACGGTATTGCCGCTCGCCGTGAGCGACCTCGCCGCTCGGCACCCGGGGATCCGATTGCGCATTCTGGATGACAACAGCCAGGGCATCACCACGCGAGTGGCCAGGGCGGAGGTCGACATCGGCATCGGCTCGCTGGTGGGCCGGGTGGCGTCTGTTTCTTGCGAAAAGCTGCTGTCAGCGCCGCTGGGCTTGCTAGGTCAGACGGCCCAGCTACCCACGGGCAAGTCGGTGCGCATGGGCGATGTGCGTGGCGCGCGTCTGCTCAAGGAGCCTGACGACACCAGCATCGCGCACTTATTGGCCACTCACGGCTCGGACCTTCTGAGTCAGATGGACCGCGGCACCGAGGTGAGCAGCCTGGCGATCCAGCTGGCGATGGCACAGGCCGGTGCCGGGTTTGCGGTGCTATCGGCGCTGGGAGCCTCACACCCACAGGCAACCGGGCTTCGATTTCTGCCACTGAGCCCTCGACTGCATCGCGAGGTGTTTCTGATGCACCACTTGGACCATCCGGCTGATGAAGCAACAACGGTCACCTGTGAAGCCATCCGGTCCGCCTTGATCCGTGCCACCTTGCACGCCAGCGTCAAACGCCAGCCACTTGCAGCGTGATCAGCCCCAGGCTTCGAGGTACTCGTCCCAGTGGCTCTCGGTGGGCGCGAGATTGCCCAGGGTTTCTTTCACGTACGCGATTTCCTGCTCGTACTCGGCCTCGGTGAATCCGCCGCGCATTTTCTGGAAGCGGCAATACACCAGGTAGGTGTTCATCACATCGGTTTCGCAGTAGCGGCGCACCGCTTCGGTTTCGCCCGCCAAGAATTGCGCGTACACCTGCGAGCCGTCCATACCCAGCTTGCCAGGGAAGCCGCAGAGCTTGGCCATGGCGTCCAGCGGGGCGTTGTTCTTCGGGTTGTACATCGCGAGCAGGTCCATCAGGTCCAGATGGCGCAGGTGGTAGCGGCTGATGTAGTTGTTCCACTTGTACTCACGGTCGTCTTCGCCGAGGTCCCAGTATTTGCTCGCCTCCACGCCGTGGCGCAAGCCGCGGTAGTGCAGCACCGGGAGATCGAAGCCGCTGCCGTTCCAGCTCACCAGTTGGGGCTGGTGTTTCTCGATGGCACGGAAGAACTTTTGCACCACCTTGCCTTCGCTGTGGCCATCTCGGTCTACAAAGGAATGGATGCGCAGCCCCTCCGAATCGCGAAACACGCAGCTGATGACCAGCACGCGTTGCAGGTGCAGCGGGGTGAAATCGCTCTGCCCTTTTTCCTTGCGCTCGGCCAGCCAGGCGGCGTAGACCTGCTCGTCGCTGACCTCAGGCGGCTCGCCACGCAGGGCGCGCAACCCGGCCACATCGGGTATCGACTCAATGTCAAAAACCAGAACGGGCCAGGACATGGCAGGCATTCAGCGCGCAGGGTGCCCGCTGCATCAGCGCTTGGGCAGGAAGCCCAGCGGGTCAACCGGTTTGCCTTGGCGGCGCACCTCGAAATGCAGCTTCACACGGTCGGCGTCACTGCTACCCATCTCAGCGATCTTCTGCCCCTGGCGAACCGCCTGGTCTTCGCGAACCAGCAAGGCCTGGTTGTGGGCGTAAGCGGTGAGGAAGGTGTTGTTGTGCTTGAGAATGATCAGGTTGCCGTAGCCGCGCAGACCCGCACCGGCGTACACCACCCGGCCGTCGGCTGCGGCCACCACCGGATCGCCAATCCGCCCGGCGATCGAAATCCCCTTGTTCTTGGCCTCATCGAAATTGGCGATCACCTCGCCCTGAGAGGGCCAGAGGAAGGTGACGTTGTCCGCACCGGCCGATGCGGGTGCTGGTGCAGGTACAGGCGTGGCTGGCGCCGTACGGTCCAGCGGGCGCGACGCCACCGCGCCAGGCGCCACAGGCGTGGTGGTGACACCGGCCGCAGCAGGAGCCGTTGCTGCGGGGGCCGGTGCAGAGGCGGT
>JBLIJY010000128.1:0-6774 GCA_047636095.1 Hydrogenophaga sp.
GGTCGCCCACGGCGCGCATGATGAGCCCGTTTTTGAAGCATTGGCTGCGGCAGATCATGCCCACGCTCAGGTCGGCGTCAAACGGCGTCTGGGTGGCTTTGTGCTTCACCAGGGTGAGGCCACCGACAAAGCCGCAGGTCTCGGCCACGCCCACCAGCGGATGCGCGCTGAGCGCCTCAAAGCGCTCGGCAAGGTACGGGCCGGTGTCGTTTTTCACCTGCGCCACCAGGCCTTCGCGCTCGATCAGCTCGATGTTGGCCAGCGCCACCGCACAGGCCACCGGATGCCCGCTGTAGGTGTAGCCGTGGTTGAACTCACCGCCCTGGGCGATCAGCACCTGCGCCACGCGGTCGCCCACCATCACACCGCCGAGCGGGATGTAGCCGCTGGTGACACCCTTGGCGAAGGTCACCAAGTCGGGTTTGTAGCCAAACTTCTCGTAGGCGAACCAGTGGCCCAGTCGGCCAAAGGCGCAGATCACCTCGTCGGATATCAGCAAGATGCCGTACTGGTCGACGATGCGCTGGATTTCGGGCCAATAGGTCTCGGGCGGAATGATCACGCCACCGGCGCCCTGCACCGGCTCGGCAATGAAGGCCGCCACCTTGTCGGCGCCAATTTCCAAGATCTTGGCTTCCAGCCAGCGCGCAGCGCGCACCCCAAAGTCGGCCCGGCTCTCGCCCGGCTCGGCGTTCTCAAGGAAGTACGGCTGCTCGATGTGCGTGATGTTGGGAATCGGCAAATCGCCCTGCGCGTGCATGCCGCTCATGCCGCCCAGCGACGCGCCGGCCATCGTCGAGCCGTGGTACCCATTGAGCCGGCCGATGATGACTTTGCGCTCGGGCTGGCCCAGCAAATCCCAGTAGCGGCGCACCATGCGCACGTTGGTGTCGTTGCTCTCGGAGCCGCTGCTGGAATAGAAAACGTGCTGAAAGCTGCGCCCGTCCACCGTGGGTGCCAGCGTGGCCAGCTTGGCCGCCAGTTTCACCGCCGGCACGTTGGTGGTGTTGAAGAAGCTGTTGTAGAACGGCAGCGTCATCATCTGCTGGTAGGCCGCATCGGCCAGTTCCTTGCGGCCATAACCGGCGTTGACACACCAGAGCCCACTCATGGCATCCAACATGCGGTTGCCTTCGGAATCCCACACATAGATGTTGTCGGCCCTGACAATGACACGCGAGCCACGCGTGGCCAATTCACCGTGATCGGTGAACGGATGGATGAAGTGCGCGCTGTCCAGCGACTGCACCGCCGCTGTGTCGTGCTTCTGATCGCGCTTGACCAGCGCGGGCGGTGCGATGAAAGTGGATGTGTTCATGCGGTCTCCGAACGAGGGGAAGTTATCCAAGAACGCCGCGAAACCGGTTCTGCCGGGCCGCTAGCGTTGCCCCCTTGAGGGGGTGACGCGCCGCAGGTGCGGCGCGGGGGTGGATCAAGCCTCAGACATGCAGCAACAAGTGCTCGCGCTCCCACGGCGAAATCACCTTCATGAACTCGTCGAATTCGAGCTCTTTGATCTCGGTGTAAATCGTGATGAATTCCTTGCCCAGGATGTCGTGCAAGTCGGTTTCTTTGCGCAACCAGTCGAGCGCTTCGCCCAGGCTGCGCGGCAGCGCGTAAGGCGCTAAGTAGGCGTCGCCCTTCATCTCGGGCTTGGGCTTGATCTTGTTCTTCATGCCCAGGTAGCCGCAGGCCAGCGTCATGGCCATGGCGATGTACGGATTGGCATCGGCACCGATCACGCGGTTCTCCACCCGGCGCGCCGCCGGGCTGGAAATCGGCGAGCGGATGCCACAGGTGCGGTTGTCGTGGCCCCATTCGATGTTGATGGGCGCCGCCGAATTGCGCGACAGGCGACGGTAGCTGTTCACATAAGGCGCCACCAACACCATGGCCGACGGGATGTAGCGTTGCAGGCCACCGATGTAGTGGTAGAAGGCATCCGTTGCGCTGCCGTCTTCGGCGCTGAAGATGTTGTTGCCCGTCTCCTTGCTCACAATGCTCTGGTGGATGTGCATGGCGCTGCCGGGCTCGCCGGCGATCGGCTTGGCCATGAAGGTGGCGTACATGTCGTGGCGCATCGCGGCCTCGCGCACCGTGCGCTTGAAGAAGAACACCTCGTCGGCCAAGCCCAGCGGGTGGGCGTGAAAGAAGTTGATCTCCATCTGGCCCGCGCCCACTTCGTGGATCAGCGTGTCCACGTTCAGGTGCATCTGCGCGCAGTAGTCATAAATGTCTTCGAACAGCGGGTCGAACTCGTTCACCGCATCGATGCTGTAGGCCTGGCGCGAGGTTTCGGCGCGGCCGCTGCGCCCGATGGGCGATTTCAGCGGCGTGTTCGGGTCGGTGTTGCGCGCAGTCAGGTAGAACTCCAGCTCCGGCGCCACCACCGGATCCCAGCCCTCAGCGTCGTACAAATCGCAAATCTTGCGCAGCACGCTGCGCGGCGCAAAAGGCACCAGCTTGCCGGCGTGATCAAAGCAGTCGTGGATCACCTGCGCCGTGGGGTCGGTGGCCCAGGGCACGATGCGCACCGAGTTTGGGTCGGGACGCAGCTGCATGTCTTTGTCGGTTGGGTCCACCACATCGTAATACGGTCCACTGACGGGGAACTCGCCCGTCACGCCCATGCCCACGATGGCTTGAGGCAAGCGCATGCCACGGTCTTCGGTGAACTTCTCGCGCGGCAAGATCTTGCCGCGCGCCACACCGGTGAGGTCGGGCACCAGGCATTCGATTTCGGTCACCCGACGCTCGTTGAGCCAGTTCTCTAAATCGTTGAACGTCATTTTTTTGGGCGCTGTCATGGGCAAGTTCCTCTGGGTGGTCTGTCGATTGAAATCAATGGCGACGGGGGTCATGCTCAGTCGATAGTGGCACGGCTGCGCTCTGGGTCATGCGCCTGCAGACGCAGGCTGTGGCGCTGGCGACAGGCGCTGCCGAAAGCCTCGAAGATGGCGCTGTAAAACGGATTTTCCTCGCAGCGCCACTCAGGGTGAAACTGCACCGCATAGGCAAAATGCCGAGCGCCCTTGATGGCAACGGCCTCCACCACGCCATCAGGCGCGCGGCCCAGCGCCTCAAGGCCGGGCGCCAGCCGGTTGATGCCCTGGCCGTGCAGCGAATTCACCATCACCTCGGGGCCACCGGCCCAGGTCTCGAAAACGCTGCCCGGCGCCAGCGCCAGCGGGTGGCTGGGCGCGTACTGCGCTTCAAACGGCGCGCCCTTGGGTTCGCGGTGGTCCATCAAGCCAGGCACGTCGTGCACCCGCTGGTGCAGCGTGCCGCCAAGCGCCACATTGATTTCTTGAAACCCCCGGCACACACCCAACAGTGGCACACCCTCAGTCACACAGGCCTTGACCAGCGCCAAGGTGAGGGCATCGCGCACCGGGTCCAGTGGCAGGCTGGGGTCGGCCACCGCTTCGTCGAAATGGGTTGGGTGCACGTTGGAGGGTGAGCCGGTGAGCATCACGCCGTCCACCAGCGCCAGCAGCTCCTTGATCTGCTGCGGGTCGGCCAGCGGGAACATCACCGGCTGAGCCAGTGCGCCGATCTTGACCGCGCGGGCGTACTTGTCGCCCAGCATCAGAAAAGGCATCTGATGGCCGTGGTCGCCCAACAGCCGGTGATCGGCTGGCAGCCAAACCATGCAAGGGGGTGACTGGTTCATAGGGTCTCCGTTGAAACTTCTGCATTGTGACGACAAGATTGGATCAAAATCAAGACCATTTGGTGCCAGGCAGTAGTGCCACTTCATCCATCCCGCGTGCCGCTTCGCGTCTCCCCCTCGCAAACAAGTTGCACGCCTGAGCCGTCCTTATTGCTCCGGCCCGATGAAATCTGAACTTTTACGAGCCGTTTCCCTATAGTCGTTATCGAAAAAATTTCGACTTCAAAGGGCCGGATATTTAGCTGATCGAAGGGCGAATTCGCGGCACACCTGGATCCCACAACGCCACACTTGCCACCCCATGCTGTCTGAGTTTCTTCTGTCTGAAATGAACCGGCTGGGCGCCCAAGATGCCTTGCCACTGCACCGACAGCTCTACGAGACGCTGCGCCGCGCCTTGCTCGATGGCAAGCTGGCCGCTGGAGAGCGGCTACCCTCCAGCCGCGACCTGGCGCAGGACCTGGGCCTGTCGCGCAACACGGTGGTGGCCGCGATCAACCAGCTCAGCGTCGAGGGCTACCTGGCCAGCCGAGTCGGCAGCGGCACCTATGTGAACGACAACGTGCCGCGCACCGGCCCAGGCCACAGACGCAGCGCGCACCGCCACGGGCCCAACACCACAGCACCTGGGCGCCTGTCTTCGCGCGGCCAGGCACTGTCCACCACCTTCTGCGCCACCGCGCTGGAGGTGCAGCCGTTCACACCCGGCATCGCCGATTTCAGTGCCTTCCCCCTCGCGCTCTGGCAGCGCCTGCAAAACAAGCACTGGCGCATGACCTACCCGGACATGCTGGACTACAACACCTCGGGCGGCCACGCACCACTGCGCCGCGCCATCGCCGACTATTTGCGGGTGTTTCGCAGCGTGCAGCTCGACGCCGACCAGGTGATCGTGACCACCGGCACACAGCAGTCGCTCGAACTTTGCGCGCGCCTGCTGGCCGACCACGGCGATCCGGTGTGGGTGGAAGACCCGGCCTACTGGGGCGCGGTCAAGGCCTTCATGGCCACCGGCCTCGCGGTGCTGCCAGTGCCGGTGGACGAGGCCGGCATCCGCCCCGACGCCGCCGACACGGCACGCGCGCCCAAGCTGATCTACGTCACACCGTCGCACCAGTACCCGACCGGTGCCGTCATGTCGCTGCCCCGGCGCCAGCAGCTGCTGGGCACCGCGCGGCAACACGGCGCCTGGGTGCTGGAAGACGATTACGACAGCGAATACCGCTTCAGCGGCCCACCGATTTCCTCGCTCGCCGGGCTCGATGGCGACGGCCGGGTGCTCTACATGGGCACCTTCTCCAAGGTGCTCTACCCCGGCATCAAGCTCGGTTACCTGGTGGTGCCCAAAACGCTGATAGAAGCCTTTCGCCAGGCCCATTACGACCTCAACCGGCCCGGCCAAATGCCGATGCAAGCAGCGCTGGCTGAATTCATCGAGATGGGCCATTTCAGCAGCGCACTGCGACGGGCGCGCCAAAATTACGGCGAGCGCCGCCAAAGCCTGCTGCAAGCGCTGGCACCGTGTCTGGGCGCAGCCACCAAAGCCAACCACGCGGCCCACATCAGCGGTGCCGAGCAAGGCCTGCATCTGTGCATGCACCTGCCGTCCACAGTAGACGACCGCGCATTGGCCGCGCAAATCGGCGCGCGAGGTCTGAACGTGCGCCCGCTCTCGAGCTACTGTTTGGCGCGCACCGATCTGCGTGGTCTCATCATCGGCTACGGCTACGCGCCGCTTTCAGACATCCAGCGCGACGGACCGCTGCTGGCCCAGCTGATCCAGCAACACGTAGAAAACCCGCCAGCGGCGGGTTTTCCAAGCGGTCAACGCACTCAGCGTCCGTAGACAAGTTCCGGTAGTCCGGTGGCGATCACCGGGAACACCACCACCAGGAACAGCGCCAGCACCTGGATCGCCAGGAACACCAGCGAGGAACGGAAGATGGTGGCCATGCTGATCTCTGGCGGCGCCACGCCCCGGATGTAGAACAGCGCATAGCCGAACGGCGGCGAGAGGAAGCTCATCTGCATGTTGATCAGGTAGAGCACACCGAACCAGAGCACCACGGCGTCAGGCGTGGGGCCGGGAAAGCCGAAAAGGCCATCGAAGGTGAGCGACTTGATGATGGGCACAAAGATCGGCACCGCCAGCAGCAGAATACCCACCCAGTCCAGGAACATGCCCAGCACCACCAGCAGAATCATCATCAGCAGCAAGATGCCGTAAGGGCTCAGGCCCGTGCTCAGGATGCTGTCGGTGATGAACGCCTGGCCGCCTTGCAGAATGTACAGGCCGACAAAGATCGACGCGCCGAAGATGATCCAAAGCACCATGGCGGTGGCCTTCACCGTGTCGGTGCTGGCACCGATCAGCGCCTTGAGCGAGAGCCGCTTGTGCAGCAGCGCCACGCCCATGGCGCCAAAGCTGCCCAGGCCTGCCGCTTCCACCGGCGTCGCAATGCCGGCAAACAGCAGGCCCAGCACCATCGCCACCAGCAAAATAGGCGCGATCAGCCCGCGCAACAGCGCCAGCTTCTGCTTCAGGCTCAGACGCTCTTCCACCGGCACCGGCGGACCCAGCTTGGGGTTGATCGTGGTGCGCATCACCACGTAGAGGATGTACAGGCTGGAGAGCAGCAGGCCCGGCAACACGCTGCCCAGGTAGAGCTCACCCACCGATTGCTGTGCCACCACCGCGTACAGAATCGCCAGGATCGACGGCGGGATCAGCACGCCCAGCGTGCCGCCGGCCATGATGGAACCGATGGCAATCTCGGGGTGGTAGTGGCGCTTGAGCATGGCCGGCAGCGCAATGATGCCCATGGTCACGATGGCAGCGCCCACCACGCCCACCATGGCCGCCAAAAGGGTTGACGCCACGATGGTGGCCACCGCCAGGCCGCCGTGCAGGCCGCCCATCCACTGGTAGACCGCGTCAAACAACTCCTCGATCAGGCCCGCGCGCTCCAGCATGGTCGCCATGAAGATGAACAGCGGGATCGCGGCCAGATCCGGGTTGGTCATCATGGGGAAGATGCGGCTCGGGATGATGTTGAGCATCGCCGCGTCACCGAGCAAATAAAGGAACACCACGCCCAAGC
>JBLIJY010000129.1:0-6761 GCA_047636095.1 Hydrogenophaga sp.
GCCCGCGCGGCTGGCGGAGTTGAAATGCCGGCAGCTGGCTCAACGCGTCAGAGGTAGTTTTTCACGTCCAGGCCCAGGCTCTGGCAAATCTGACCCAGCGCCTGCTGCTCCTGCATGTCGATGTTGCCATCGGCCTTGGCAATGGCCAGGCACACGCGCACGATCAGCTCGGCCTCGGGCTTGCCCCGGAAAGCAGCGATTTTTTGCAGCGCCTCACCTGCTGCGATGGTGACATCGAACTCAAAGCGCGACAGATACTGCGTGAAGGACTCGATCACCTTGTCCGACTCGAACACGCTCAGCTGTTCGGAGCTGCGCACAAAGCCCAGCAGTTTTTGCTTCTCCTCGGCACTCACCACGCCATCGGCGTAGGCAATCATGGTCGAACCCGCCACGATGGCCTGCAGAAGATCCTTGGAGCGGAATTTTTTCAACTCCGAATTCATGGAGTTGGCGGCTTTGGTGACGGACTGCTTGATGGAATTGAAAATGGACATGGAGGCTCCTCCTGAGCGTTGGGGAAAAATGCGGATCACGCGCATTGTGCCGATTCTGTATGGTGTGGCTCAGGACGAACGGCTTGAGCGCTTGGGCCGGTGGCGCTTGGCGAACCTCTCGATCCGTCTTTCTCTTGGGCGCCTGGGTTGGTTTTCAAGGAACCGGAAAGAACGGGCGCAGGCGGTGGATTGTTCAGACCATTGCCAGTATCTTTGGATGCTGTTTCATGCTGTGCTTCGTTTCGGGAGGAGCCCGACTGACACCCGCGTCCGAATGGAAATTCGCGGAGATCCTGAGCCGCTGGAGGATCAGGGAAAAGCAGCCGCTCGTTCCCACCCCAGACGAGGCGCCAGAGCCACGCAATCGCCGGGTGCAGATCACCTCCGCTGAGTGCCCGCTGGCCCATCGACCGGCCAGGTGCACGGGGCTACAGCCGGGCTCGATGTACCTTTTTTACCGATCCAACCCTCATGGGCTGGCCAGGGCCTCGTGCGGTGGCCCGGCCAGCGGCTGCGACAGGTGCAGCGTGCGGGTGGGGAAGGCGATCTCGGCACCGTGTCTCTCGACGATGCGGCCTATCGCGATCAGCACGTCTTGCTTGACTTCGTGGAACTTCACCCACTCGCGGGTCTTGGTGAAGCCGTAGATCATGATGTCGAGCGAGCTGGCCGCGAACTGGTCGAAGTTCACGATCAGCGTTTGTGTGTTGTCCATGTCTGGGTGTTCATACAGCAGGCTGCGGATGTCGTTCACGATCGCCTCAATCTGCTCAAAGTCGCCGTAGCGAATGCCCAGCGTTTCCTTCAGCCGGCGGTGGCTCATGCGCGAGGGATTTTCCACCACGATGGTGGTGAACACCGCGTTGGGCACGTAGATCGGGTTTTTGTTGAACGCGCGTATGCGGGTGTGGCGCCAGCTGATGTATTCGACCGTGCCCTCAATGCTTTTGTCGGGCGAGCGGATCCAGTCGCCCACGCTGAACGGTCGATCCAGGTAGATGGTGAGACCACCAAAAAAATTGGCCAGCAAGTCTTTGGCGGCCAGACCCACGGCAAGTCCACCCACACCGCCCAGCGCGAGCAAAGCGCCGATGTTGAAGCCCAGTGTGTGCGCCACCATGATGGCGCCGATCACCCCCGCCAGCAGGCGGCCGAGTTTGCTCACCGCGTGGACTGTGGTGAGATCGAACTCTTGCCCGGCGTCGCGGCCGCGCTCGATGGTGCGGTCGGTCAGCAGGTCGATGAACTTCCACGCAAACCAGGCCACCGCCAGCACGATCGCTACGTCGCGCGCCTGCAGCACCTCTTCAGAAAAGTCCGGCTCGGGCCACTGCGCGTGCAGCACGCGTGCGATCCACGACAGCGCCACCACCACGATGATCAGCCGGGTGGGGCGGCGCGCAGCGGTAACCAGCGCATCGTCCCAGACGGCGTGCGAGCGCGCAGCAAAGCGTTCGAGCTGGTTGAACATCACACGCGTCACCTGGCTGGCCACCAGTGCCAGCAACAAAATGGCCAGCACCATGGCCAGCCAGGCCTCGATGCCCAGCGTCTGAATGAAAAATTCCCGTGTCGACTGCATCTGCTCAATCCTTCTTGAATTTACTGAAAAGCCACTTCGGCGAAGCTGCGCAGCTTGCGGCTGTGCAACTGGCCCGAGCCGCCCTCGCGCAGCCGCTCAACCGCGCGAATGCCGATGCGTAAATGCTGATCGACCCGCTCGCGGTAGAAATGGTTGGCCATGCCCGGCAGTTTGATTTCGCCATGCAGCGGTTTGTCGCTCACACACAGCAGGGTGCCGTAGGGCACGCGAAAGCGAAAACCATTGGCCGCGATGGTGGCGCTTTCCATGTCCAGCGCCACGGCGCGGCTCTGGCTGAAGCGGCGCTGGGGCGTGTTGTTGGGCAGCAGCTCCCAGTTGCGGTTGTCGGTGCTGGCCACGGTGCCGGTGCGCATGATGCGTTTGAGCTCGCTGGGCGGCAGGTCGGCCACGTCGGCCACCGCACCTTCCAGCGCGAGCTGGATCTCGGCCAGCGCGGGAATCGGCACCCACAGCGGCAGCTCCTCGTCGAGCACATGGTCTTCGCGCACATAGGCGTGCGCCAGCACGTAGTCGCCCAGCTGCTGCGAGCTGCGCAGGCCGGCGCAGTGGCCGATCATGAGCCAGGCGTGCGGGCGCAGCACGGCGATATGGTCGGTGATGGTTTTGGCGTTGGACGGACCGATACCGATGTTGACCATGGTGATGCCGCTGCGGTCGGCGCGCATGAGGTGGTAAGCCGGCATTTGAGGCAGCCGGGGCAGGGCGGCGCCCAGCGCGTCGATCGCCTCAGCCGACAGGCCGCTGCGCCGCGTCACCAGGTTGCCGGGCTCCACAAAGGCGGCGTATTCGCTGGCCGGGTTGGCCATCTCGGCGTGGCCCAGGCGGATGAACTCGTCGATGTAGAACTGGTAGTTGGTGAACAGCACGAAGTTCTGGAACCACTCGGGCGCGGTGCCGGTGTAATGGCGCAGGCGCTGCAGCGAATAGTCGACCCGGGGCGCGGTGAACAGCGCCAGCGGCTGGGCCTCCCCAGGGCGCGGCTCAAAGGTGCCGTTGGCGATGCCGTCGTCCATTACGGTGAGGTCGGGCAGGTCGAACACGTCGCGCATCAGCGCGCGCCGCTCGGCGCTGAGTTGGCCTTCTACATGATCGTGCTCGGCAAACGAAAAGTGGATCGGGATCGGCTGGGTGCTGGTGCCCACCTCCAGCTCGCCACCGTGGTTCTCCAGCAGCAGCTCAAACTGCTTGTGCAGGTAAGGGCCGAAAAGATCGGGGCGGGTCAGCGTGGTCTCGAACCGGCCGGGGCCCGCCACAAAGCCGTAGCTCAGGCGTGCCGACCTCTGCTTCGATTCGCTTTGCGTGTGCAGCCGCACGAATGGGTAGCAGGCGCGCACGCGGGTCTGGTGGAAGTTGCCACCAGCCACAAACTCGCGCATCGCCAGCCGCAGGTGGCCCACGCCACGCTGGTAAATGGCCTGCACCTGGGCCAGGGCAGCGGCCGGGTCGCGGTAGAAAATCGGGGCGGTAAAGTCGGGTGTTTTGTGCATGGCAGCTATTGTGACCAAGCCTTGTGACACGGCCGTGTGGCGAGGCTTTGCTGTGCGCTGGCTTTCTGTTTCTGGCTCTTGCCCTTTCGTCCATCGCCGTGTTTGACCCTGCTGCGCTTCTTCTGTCTGAGCCTGTGGGCCTGGCTGGCGCCGTGGCCGCCCTCGCCACCGCGCTGGGTTGCGGCCTGCTGGTGGGCGTTGAGCGCGAGCGGCGCAAGGGCAGTGGCCCGCAGCGGGCCTTTGCTGGCCTGCGCACCTTTGCCCTGGCCAGCGTGCTGGGGGCCGTGGCCGCGCTCATCGGGCTCGCTGGGCTGGTGGTGGCCGGTGCACTGCTGGTGGCGGCGCTGGCGGTGGTGGCCTATTGGCGCAACCGTTCTGACGATCCTGGTGCCACCACCGAGGTGGCGCTGCTGCTCACCTATTGCATCGGCGTGTTGTGCGTTTGGAGTCTGCCGCTGGCGGCTGGGCTGGCGGTGGGCCTGACCGCCGTGCTGGCGGGGCGAGGGCCGCTGCACCGCTTTGTGGGCCAGTGGCTGCAGCCCGGTGAGGTGCGCGACGGCATCGTGCTCGCGGCGCTGGTGCTGATGGCGCTGCCGCTGTTGCCCAACCGTCCGTTCTGGGGGTCGGTGCTCAACCCGCATGTGATCGTGCAACTGCTGGCGCTGCTGCTGGCGGTGCAGTCGCTGGCCCACCTGTGCCGGCGCCTGCTGCAAGCACGCCAGGCGGTGGCGTTCTCGGCGCTGGCCTCGGGGTTTGTGTCCAGCACCGTGACCATCGCCACCCTGGGGCTGGCGGTGCGCGAAGGCCGCTCAGATGCCCGGCTGATGGCCGGTGGTGGCCTGATTTCTTGTGTCTCCACCCTGCTGCAGATGCTGCTGGTGGCCGCTGCGGTGCAGCCCGTCTGGCTGGAAGTGTTGTGGCTGCCCGCGTTGGGCGGGAGCGTCCTGGCTGCGGCCTGGGGCTGGTGGCTGGTGCGAGGCGCCGAGCCTGATGCGGCGGATGGCGTGGTGTCGAGCCAGCGCATGGACATTGACGCTGTGCCCAGCGCCGACGCCGATCGCATGTTCAGCCTCTGGTCGGCGGCCGCGATCGCCGGTCTGCTCACCGGTATCCAGGCGCTGGTGCACGCGCTGGACCTCTGGCTCGGTCAGGCTGGGCTGATTGCCGGCACGCTGGTTGCCGCGCTGGCCGACTTGCACGCCGCGTTGGCGGCTGTGTTTGCATCGTCTGGCCCCGTGCTGGCGGCCGATGCCACGTGGCCGGTGATGCTGGCCCTGGTGGTCCATGCCGGCAGCAAGAGCCTCACCGCTGTTCTGGTGGGTGGGTGGCCCTATCTGCGCTGGCTGGCGCCCGGCTTGTGGGCCCACAACCTGCTCTGTGTCGCGTTGATCGCCTGGCTGGCCTGAGGCCAGCCATCACCGAGCAGCGACCCGCACAGCGGTGGAGCGAACGGGACTGATCAGTTTCGGGTGGCTTCGCGCATCGTCACGAACTCTTCTGCGGCGGTCGGATGGATGCCGATGGTGCTGTCGAACACTGCTTTGGTGGCACCGGCTTTCATGGCCACTGCAAAGCCCTGCACGATCTCACCCGCGTCCGGGCCGACCATGTGCAGACCGACCACGCGGTCGCTCGCCGTGTCCACGATCAGCTTCATCAGCGCGCGCTCGCTGCTGCCCGAGAGCGTGTGCCGAAGCGCCTTGAATTCGCTGCGAAACACCGTGATATCGCCGAATATTTCCCGCGCTTTTTCTTCGCTGTGGCCCACGGTGCCGATGTTGGGGTGGGTGAAGACGGCGGTGGGGATGAACGCATAGCTCATGTCGCGCGGCACCTTGCCAGCCGCTGGGCCAAACAGCTGATCAACCACCACCATGGCTTCGCCGAGTGCCACTGGCGTGAGCTGCACGCGGTTGGTGACATCGCCCACCGCGTAAATATGGGGCACGTTGGTCTGATAGTGCTCGTTGACGATCACCTCGCCCAGGGCGCCCTGGGCTACGCCCACGGTGTGCAGCCCCAGGCCACTGACGTTGGGCACGCGGCCGGTGGCGTAGAGCACCGCATCGGCCATGACAACGCTGCCCCCCTCGCATTCCACTTGAATGCCCTCGGCGGTCTTCTGTAAGTCGATCACCCCGGCATTGAGCCGCAGATCGACGCCAGACTTGATCATTTCCTGGGCGACAAAGTGGCGAATTTCGTTGTCAAACCCGCGCAGCACCTGCTCGCCCCGGTAGAGCTGCGTCACCTTCGAGCCCAGCCCGTTGAAGATGGAGGCGAACTCACAAGCGATGTAGCCTCCGCCCACCACCAGCAGGCGCTTGGGGAACGGCTCCAGATCGAAGATCTCGTTGGAGGTGATGGTGTGCTCAAGGCCCTGGAAATGCGGCACGAAGGGCGTACCGCCGGTGGCGATAAGGATGTGCTGGGCGCTGAAGTGCTGGTGGCCTGGGCTGCCGTCGGCGTGCAGCGTGGCCAGGGTGATGGCGTGTTCGCCATCGATGCGCGCGAAGCCGTTGAGTACCGTCACGCCAGCGCCACTCAGCAGCTTGCTGTAAACGCCGTTGAGGCGGCTGATTTCTTTGGCTCGGTTGGTTTTGAGCGTGCCCCAGTTGAGCAAAGGCGCTTCGCCTTCCCAGCCAAAGCCGTGCGACTCTTCGAAGGCCTCGCTGTAATGCGCTGCATAGCTGTAAAGCTTCTTGGGAATGCAGCCCACGTTGACGCAGGTGCCACCCAGGCCGTCGGTACCCAGCATCTCGGCCAGCGCCACGCGCGCACCACGCTGCGCAGCCATGCGCGCAGCGCGCACGCCGCCGCTGCCGCCACCGATGACAAAAAGATCGAAGTCGAATGAAGCCATTTTGAAAGTCCTTGTGTGATGTCTCGATGTTAGATCGCACCGAGAATCGCAGCATGAGTAACGCCAAGATCACCCCTTCGCCCCTGACCGTTGTGCTGGGCGGAACCGGTGGGGTGGGTGCGGCGCTGGCGGGCGCGTTGCAAGCGCGCGGCGAGACCGTGCTGGCCATCGGGCGGTGCACCGACCCCGCGATCGACTACACCCAGCCCGAGTCGGTCGCGGCTTGCGCGCAGTGGGTGGCCGATCGCTTGGCGCAGCGCGGCGAGACGCTGGCGCGGCTCATCGTGGCCACCGGTTTTCTGCACGGCGAG
>JBLIJY010000130.1:0-6755 GCA_047636095.1 Hydrogenophaga sp.
CGCACCGTGGCCGACATGGGCGAGTTGCCCGACAGCCTGCCGTTCTTCCTGATTCCGCAGATCCCGCTCAATCTGGATACGCTGATCATCATCTTTCCGTACTCACTCACACTGATGGTGGTGGGCCTGCTCGAATCGCTCATGACGGCAACCATCGTGGACGACCTCACTGACACCAAGAGCGACAAGAACCGAGAATGCGTCGGCCAAGGCGTGGCCAACATCACCAGCGGCTTCATCGGCGGCATGGCGGGCTGCGCCATGATTGGCCAGTCCATCATCAACGTCAAATCGGGCGGGCGCGGGCGTCTGTCCACGCTGTCGGCGGGCATCTTCCTGCTGCTGATGGTGGTGTTCCTGGGCGACTGGGTCGGCAAGATCCCCATGGCCGCGCTGGTGGCGGTGATGATCATGGTCTCCATCGGCACTTTCAACTGGGCTTCGCTCAAGGGCTTGCGCGACAACCCGCGCAGCTCCAGCGTGGTGATGGTGGCCACCGTGGCCGTGACCGTGGCCACGCACGATCTGGCCAAGGGCGTGCTGGTGGGTGTGCTGCTCTCGGGCTTTTTCTTTGCCCACAAGGTGGGGCAGATCCTGCGCGTGCAGTCAAAGTCTGAAGACGATGGGCGCACCCGCACGTATCAGGTCTTGGGTCAGGTGTTTTTTGCGTCGGCCGATCGATTCACCCATTCGTTCGACTACCAGGAAGTGGTCGACAAGGTGCGCATAGACGTGAGCCGCGCCCACTTCTGGGACATCACGGCCGTGAGTTCGCTCGACAAGGTGGTGCTGAAATTCCGCCGCGAGGGCGCCGAGGTGGAGGTGGTGGGTCTGAACGAAGCCAGCGCCACCCTGGTGGACAAGTTCGCTGTGCACGACAAGGACGGCGCTGAAGACCTGCTGATAGGGCATTGAGGTGAAAAGCATGAACAGGAACTTCGACGCCAAAGTGCTGGCCTGTGTGGACCAGTCGCCCTACGCCAACCAGGTGACCGACGCCGCCGCCTGGGCCGCTTTGCGCCTGAACGCGCCGCTGGAGCTGCTGTACGTGATCGACCGCCACGAAGGTGCCGCGCCAGCCACCGACCACAGCGGCGCGATCGGCGTCAACGCGCAGGAGAACCTACTCAACCAGTTGGCCGGCGATGAAGCGGCACTTGCCCAGACTTCGCGCGAAGCCGGCCGGGTGTTTCTGTCGCGTCTGCGCAGCCAGGCGCAAGCCCTGGGTGTCGTCGATCCCGACGTGCGCCAGCGCCACGGCTCGCTGGTCGAGACCTTGACCGAGCAGCAGGCCGATGTGCGCCTGGTGGTCATGGGCCGGCGCGGTGAATCATCCAAAACCACACTGCGCGGCCTGGGCCGCAACGTGGAGCACGTGGTGCGCGCCATGCAGCGCCCCATCCTCACCGTGACCGACAGCTTCACGCCGCCGACCCAGGTGCTGATCGCTTTCGATGGCGAGTCGGCCTCGCGCAACGGCGTGGAGATGGTGGCCTCCAGTCCGCTCTTCAAAGGCATCCCGTGTCACTTGATGATGGTGGGCAAGGAGGGCAACCGCGAGGCCACCAAGCAGCTCCTGAAAGCGCAATCCAGGCTGGAGGCGGCTGGCCTGGACACCCGGTGCTGTCAGGTGATGGGGAACCCCGAAACCGCTATTGTCCAGGCCATCCAGGCGCAACAGATCGACATGCTGATCATGGGCGCCTACACCCACTCGCCCTGGCGCAGCCTGTTTACTGGCAGCAAAACCACAGAGCTGCTGCGCGCTGCGCGTGTCCCGACCTTGCTGCTTCGCTGAACCCACCGGGCGAATCGACCTGAAGCGTGTTGCGCCAGGTGCCGCAAGCGGGGTTGTGGCAGACCGTGACGAAGCCCACTGCCTCAGGCGCCCAGACGTTGTTCGGCGGGTCGCCAGGCGTTGACCAGCGCCACCAGCGACAACATCACGGGCACCTCCACCAGCACCCCGACCACGGTGGCCAGCGCGGCACCAGAGTTCAGACCGAAGAGCGAAATGGCCACGGCCACCGCGAGTTCGAAGAAGTTGGAGGTGCCGATGAGGCAGGCCGGGCCGGCCACGTTGTGCGGCAGCTTGAGCCACTTCGCCCCCCACCAGGCGATGAAGAAAATGCCGTAGCTCTGCAACACCAGCGGTACCGCGATCAGCAAGATGACCAACGGCTGGCGCACGATGGTTTCGGCCTGAAAGCCAAACAGCAGCACCACGGTGGCGATCAGCCCCACCACCGACCACGGCTTGAGCGCAGCCACAAAGGCGGTCACGGCGGCAGGCCCTTGCCTCAGCAGCCATTGGCGCGTGAGCACACCGGCCACCAGGGGCAGCACCACATACAGCACCGTGGCCAGGAGCAGCGTTTCCCAGGGCACGGTCACGTTGGTCACACCGAGCAGAAATGCCGCGATGGGGGCAAACGCCACCACCATGATCAGGTCGTTGATCGACACCTGCACCAGCGTGTAGTTGGCATCGCCCTTGACGAGCTGGCTCCACACAAACACCATGGCCGTGCACGGTGCCACGCCGAGCAAAATCATGCCGGCGATGTACTCCTGGGCTGACTGCGGGTCGACCCAGGGCGCGAAGATGTACTGAAAAAACAGCACGCCGAGCGCGGCCATGGTGAAAGGCTTGATCAGCCAGTTGACCACCAGCGTGAGCATGAGCCCTTGCGGTTTCTTGCCCACATCGCGCACGGCGTGCCAATCGATCTGGATCATCATCGGGTAAATCATCACCCAGATGAACACGGCCACCACGAGGTTGACCTGCGCAAACTCCATCGCAGCCACGGCCTGGAAACTGGCGGGAATGGTCAGACCCAGCCCGACCCCAGCGGCAATGCCCAGCGCCACCCACGCCGAAAGATAGCGTTCAAACAGTCCCATGCAGTGTTCCCATCCATGCCGAAAATCGGCTCATGCCATGTCATTCAAACAGGTGAAGCAGCCTGGGGCTGCGGTGGTGTCCGCCGTCACTTCGCAGGGCTCGCCCTGGCAGCAGTGCGCGGTGAGAAATTGCAGCAAGTCGTTCATGGCACCGAACTCGGCGCGGTAGATCAGGTGGCGGCCATCGCGCTCTTGCGACACCAGGCCCGCATGGCTGAGCTCTTTGAGGTGAAACGACAGCGCCGTGCCGGCCACGCCCAGCGTTTCGCTGAGATGGCCCGGCGTGAGGCCTTGGGGCCCTTGCGCCACGAGCGCGCGAAAGATACGCAAGCGTGTCTCTTGCGCCAGTGCACCAAGGGATTTGACGGCCAGGGTTTCGTCCATGGAATGTCCTTCAGGCGGTGGTGTGTTGCAGCGTTGGCTGGGTGGGCAGCTTGAGCGTGGCCAGCCAGCACACGACCAGCATAAGCGCCGAGCCGAGCAGCGCGTAGAGCAGCCCGCCCCACTGGTACAGCAGGCCCGAGAGCAGCGTGCCGCTGAAGCGACCCAGCGCGTTGGCGGCGTAGTAGAAGCCCACGTCTTCGGCCGCTTTCTCCGAGCCAGCATAGGCCAGCACCAGGTAGGAGTGCACGGACGAGTTCACCGCAAACGCAAAGCCGAATACGCCCAGGCCGCCCACCACCACCCAGGGCAGGTGCGGCACATCCAGCGCCACGGCCGCGGCCAGACCCATGGGCACCAGCGCCAGCAAGGCCGACCACAGCCGCGCAGCGGGCACCTCGGCGCTCAGGCCATCGGTGCTGCGTTTCACAAAGGCCGGCGCCATGGCCTGCACCGCGCCGTAGCCGATGGTCCAAGCGGCCAGAAACGTACCAACCATGGTGAAAGTCCAGCCCTGCGAATACAGGTACACCGGCACGCCCACCACAAACCACACGTCGCGCGCGCCGAACAGCACCACGCGCGCCGCAGCCAGCACATTCACGCCGGTGTTCTTGGCAAACAGCTCCTTGGCCGACTTCGATGCCTTGTTCTTGCCCATCATCTGCGGCAGCGAAGTCACCACGCCCAGCAGCACCAGCGCGAGCAGCGCCGCCATGGTCCAAAGCGCCTGCTGAAAGCCCAGCGTTTGCAGCAACAGGCCACCCAGGAAAAAGCCGACACCCTTCATGGCGTTCTTGCTCCCAGTGAAAAACGCCACCCACTTGAAGAGTTGGCCCGAGCCCTGGTTTTTGGCCTGGTCTGCGGTGACCTTGATGGCCGACTTGCTGGCGGTTTTGGTGAGGTCTTTGGCCACGCCGCAGATGCCTTGCGCCAACACCACCCAGGCCACCGACATGGCCGCGCTCCAGCCCGGGTCGAGGAACGACAGCACGGTGAAGCCGATGATCTGCGTGACCAGCCCCACCGTGAGCATGCGGGTGATGCCGTAGCGCGTGGCCAGCCAGCCGCCCACAAAGTTGGCCACGATGCCCGCTGCTTCGTACAGCAGGAACAGAAAGGCCAGCGTGAACGGCGAATAGCCCAGCTGGTAGAAGTGCAGCAGCACCAGCATGCGCAGCGCGCCGTCGGTGAGCGTGAAACCCCAGTAGGCGGCGGTGACGACGGCGTAGTTGCGTTCGGCGGTGTTCATGGCACAGCGCAATCAGATACCGACGGTCTGCATGTGGCAGGCCAGGTCGACCATGCGGCAGGCGTAGCCCATCTCGTTGTCGTACCAGGCGTAGACCTTGAGCAGTGTGCCGTCGGTCACCATGGTGGACGGCGCGTCCACGATGCTCGAACGCGTGTCGCGTGCGTAGTCCACGCTCACGAGTGGGCGTGTCTCGTAGCCCAGGATGCCGGCCAGCGGGCCCTTGGCTGCGGCTTCAAACAGCGCGTTGACTTCTTCGGCCGTGGTGGCGCGGTTGAGTTCAAACACGCAGTCGGTCAGCGAGGCGTTGAGCGCTGGCACCCGCACCGCGTGGCCATTGAGCTTGCCCTTGAGTTCGGGGTAGATCAGCGCGATGGCGGTGGCGCTGCCGGTGGTTGTGGGCGCCAGACTCATGAGCGCGCTGCGGGCGCGGCGCAGGTCTTTGTGCGGCGCGTCCACCACCAGGTTGGTGTTGGTCGGGTTGTGCAGCGTGGTGATCTGGCCGTGGCGGATGCCAATGGCTTCGTGCACCACCTTCACCACCGGGGCCAGGCAATTGGTGGTGCACGACGCAGCGGTCACGATGCGGTCGCGGGTGGGTTCGTAGAGCGTGTGGTTCACCCCCACCACGGTGTTGAGCACACCGCCGGTCTTCACGGGCGCTGCCACGATCACGCGCTTGGCGCCTCGGTCAAAGTGGCCCTGGATCGTCTCGGGCGTGAGGAACTTGCCGGTGCACTCCAGCACCAGGTCCACACCCAGATCGCCCCAGGGAATGTCGCCTGGGGCGGCATGAGAAGAGAACGACATGCTGTGCTGGTCAATGCGGATGGCGTCTTCGCCTTCGGCTGCGATGTCGGCGCGCCATTTACCCTGCACACTGTCAAAAGCCAGCAGGTGGGCTGTGGCCGCTGCGCCGCCCTTGAGTTCGTTCAGATGCACCACCTGCAGCCGGTTGCCCGCGCGTGGGTCGGTGGTGTCGCGCTCGGCCGCGCCCATGGCTGCGCGCAGGGCCAAGCGACCGATGCGGCCCATGCCGTTGATGCCAACTTTCATGAGATTTCCTTTGTAACAGGCTACATTTCAATATTTGTTGAATTATTTTATGCGACGCCCCGAAGAGGTGGAGCGCACCCACATCCGCAAGGCACTGATTCGCTGCGAAGACTGTGTGGGCAATCAAGACCATGAGCGGGGGCGATGGGCTTTCAAGCGTCCAGCAACCTCGCGCTTCCTTTGTTACTGACCGTTAAGCGGGTATGTGGCTCGGGCGCGCAGAGTATCGTGAGCGCTGCGTTGGAGATGGCGTCGAGCATGATCGATTGCGTCATCGCCAGCAGAATGAAAAACATGGACCGTACGCCCCTCTGCTGCCGCCAGTTTTTTAGAGAAACCCTGCGACAGGATTCGGACGGGGCCGAACTGGCAGACCAATTGGGTGAAGCCCTTTGCGGGCAGGAAGTCCAAGACCAAGAATGAGTGCCAGACACGACCACAGCCACGCCCCCGCCAACTTCAACAAGGCTTTTGCCATCGGCATCGGCCTGAACACCGTCTTCGTGGCGATTGAGGCGTTCTACGGCTGGAAGATCAACTCCCTGGCCTTGCTGGCCGATGCAGGTCACAACCTCAGCGACGTGGCCGGCCTGGTGCTGGCCTGGGCCGGTGCGCTGGCCGGCAAACTGCAACCCAATGCCCGCCATACCTATGGCTGGAAGCGCGGCAGCGTTCTGGCGGCTTTTGCCAATGCCTTGCTGCTGCTTGTGGCCATGGGCGCGCTGGTGTGGGAGGCCGTGGGGCGTCTGATGTCGCCCAAGCCGCTGGTGAGCAACGAGGGCGTGACGATCATGGTGGTGGCGGGTGTGGGTATTTTGATCAACACCGCCACCGCCCTGCTGTTCATGCGCGGGCGCGGGCGCGATCTGAACATCCGGGGTGCTTTCCTGCACATGGCGGCCGATGCCCTGGTGTCGGCCGGTGTGGTGGTGGCGGGCGCGCTCACCCTGTGGATGGGCTGGATCTGGCTCGATCCGGTGGTCAGCTTGCTGATCGCCGCTGTGATTCTGGTGGGCACCTGGAGCCTGTTTCGCCAGTCCCTGCACCTGCTGTTTGATGGCGTGCCAGACAGCGTGGACCCGCAAGCGGTGCACGACTATCTGCTGGGCTTGCCGGGTGTCAGCCGGGTCCACGACCTGCACATCTGGGCCATGGACAC
>JBLIJY010000131.1:0-6755 GCA_047636095.1 Hydrogenophaga sp.
TCTTGATCGGTGGCACCGACCTGCTGGCCAAGATCGAAGAAGCGTTACAAGGCCATGAGCCTGGCGACCAGGTGGATCTGCACCTGGAGCCGCAAGACGCGTTTGGCGACTACGACGACCGGCTGCTATTCCTAGAGCCCCGCCACCTGTTCCCCGAACAGCTTGAAGAAGGGATGGGTTTTGAGGGCCTGCCAGCGGGCTGTAGCCCAACCGCACCAAAAGACCGTCTTTACTTCGTGAGCGACATCTACCCAGACCACGTGGTCATGGACGCCAACCACCCGCTGGCGGGCATCGCACTGCGCATTCTCCTGAAGGTGCATGCGGTGCGCGAGGCAGAAGAAGACGAGATTGGCCTGGGCAGCCTGGGCACGGGTTTCTTCCGCATGCAGGTTGGTGATGGGGGCAGCGAGCCAAGCGAGCCCTCCGCCCTGCACTGACCCGGTTGGGTGCGCCAAAGAATGGCCCGCAAAAGCGCGTGATCATCGCTGACAGGTAAGTAGGCTCGCCAGCTCCCCCTGCCGCAGATCAGCTGCGCCCGGTCGAGCCGTAGCCACCCACGCCGCGCTCGCTGGGCTGATCGAACTCGATCACCCGATTGAACTGAGCCTGCACCACAGGCACGATCACCAGCTGCGCAATCCGCTCCAGTGGCTCGATAGTGAACGGGACTGTGCTGCGGTTCCAGGCGCTCACCATGAGCTGGCCTTGGTAATCGCTGTCGATCAGGCCCACCAGATTGCCCAGCACGATGCCGTGCTTGTGTCCCAAGCCTGAGCGCGGCAGGATCATGGCAGCAAAGCCGGGGTCGGCCAGATGGATAGCCAACCCGGTGGGCACCAGTTGCCACGCGTTGGGCGCCAGGGTGAGCGGCGCGTCCAGGCAGGCGCGCAAATCCAGGCCCGCGCTGCCGGGCGTGGCGTAAGCCGGGAACTGGTCCTCCAAACGCGGATCCAGCACCTTCACATCAATGCGCATCAACTGTGTAGCCGTTTCACTTAGGAGCGCCCACGGCTTCTTCGAGTGCTCTGGCAGCGTCGGCAGCGTCTTTTTCATCCTGCGTTTCCGGTAGCGGGATGGCCGGATCGGCAGACGAGGCCTCACCCAGTGGTACGCGTGGCGCCGGAATGTCGCCGACAATGGGTGTGGAGTAATCCTGCCCAGGCATGTTCTCGAGCATGTTATCGATCGCGTTTTCGTCCACCACCACCGGCTTGTCGAGGCTGCCGGTGACGATGCCCGGATTGAGCACGATCACGGTCACCATGATCAATTGCAGGATGATGAAGGCGATCGATCCTTTGTAGATCTGTCCTGTGGTGACCGCCTTGATGCGCTCGCCGGTCACCACGTCGTCGTAGTCGCTGCGCGCGGCCACACTGCGCAGGTAGAACAGCGCAAAACCGAATGGTGGCGTGAGGAACGAGGTCTGCAGGTTCATCGCCAGGATGATGCCGAACCAGATCAGGTTGATGTCCAGCTTTGTGGCCACCGGCACCAACAGCGGCACGACGATGAAGGCGATCTCAAAGAAGTCGATGAACATGCCAAGGATGAACACCAGCAGGTTCACGAACAGCAGGAAACCCAGCTGGCCGCCCGGCAGCTTGTCAAACAGGTGCTCAACCCAGATGTGACCATCGGCCGCGTTGAAGGTGAAGCTGAAGACGGTGGAGCCAATCAGGATAAACATCACGAAGATGGACAGCTTGGTGCTGTTTTCCAGTGCCTGCTTGAGCAGATCAAAGGACAGCGTGCGGCGTCCTGCGGCCATGAGCAGCGCACCCAGTGCGCCCATGGCACCACCCTCGGTTGGCGTGGCGATACCCAGGAAGATGGTACCCAGCACCAGGAAGACCAGCGGCGGGATCAGCACAAAGGTCACGCGCTCGGTCAGTCTTGACAGCAAGCCGATGCCAAACAGCTTGTTGGCCAGCGCGAGGCCAAGCGCGAGGAACGCACCGATGGTGGTCGAGAGAATGAAGATCTCGTCTCGGCCCGGCGCCATCTCGCGATCGAGGAGCGGGTTCATGATGGACGTGTGCACTTGAGACCAAGCGAAAGCCACCCCACCACAGATCAGCAGCAACGCCAGCAGCGAGCGGTGTCCACTCGATCCATTGGGCTCTGAATAGATGCGCGCTTCTGGCGGCAAGGCCGGCACCCACTTGGGTTTCACGAAGGCCACCACGACAATGAACAGCAGGTAAAGCCCCACGAGACTCAGGCCAGGCAGCAAGGCGCCGGCGTACATGTCACCCACCGAGCGGCCCAACTGGTCGGCCAGCACGATCAGCACCAGCGAAGGCGGCAAGGCCTGGGCCAGCGTGCCCGAGGCGGTGATGGTGCCGGTGGCGATGGTGCGGTTGTAGCCATAGCGCAGCATGATGGGCATGGCGATCAGACCCATGGAAATCACCGAAGCCGCCACCACACCAGTGGTGGCGGCCAGCAGCGCGCCCACCAGCACCACCGCAATGCCTACGCCACCGCGCAGCGGGCCAAACACCTGGCCCACCGTCTCCAGCAGATCCTCAGCCATTCGGCTGCGCTCAAGAATGATGCCCATGAGCGTAAAGAACGGGATCGCCAGCAGGGTGTCGTTCTGCATGATGCCGATGACCCGCAGCGGCAGCGCCTGGAACAGGTTGGAGGGGAAGAGCTCCAGCTCCATACCAATGAAGCCGAAGAACAGCCCGGTCGCGGAAAGCGAAAACGCCACCGGGAAACCGGCCAGCAGGAAGATCAGCAGACCGGCGAACATCACCGGCACAAAATTGTTAATCAGCATGTCGATCATGACTTTGCTCCGGTCTTGCGGGCTTTTTCCTGGGCTGCAATTTCTTCTGCGAGCAATTCGGTTTCACTCGGGCCGGTGTGGCTGAGTGCATCGGGACCGTCGCCAGTTAGGAAGGCGGCGCGCTTGATGATTTCAGAGATGCCTTGCAAGGCCAGCAGCGAGAAGCCCAGGGGGATCAGTGCGTAGACCGGCCAGCGGATCAGGCCGCCGGCGTTGGTCGAGACCTCGCCCGAGACGTAGGCTTGGGCCAAGACAGGCCAGGCCAGCGTGGCCATGATGTAGCACAGAGGGAACAAGAAAATGACGATGCCGCCGATGTCAATCCAGTTGCGGGTGCGGTCGCTGAACTTGCTGGAGATGAAGTCGATTCGCACATGGGCGTTCTTCAGGAACGCGTACCCGGCGCCGAGCAGGAACACCGCCGCGAACAGGTACCACTGGATCTCAAGCCAGGCGTTGGAGCTGATGCCCACGGTTTTCCGGATGATGGCGTTGCCGGCACTGATCAGCGTGGTGGCCAAGATGAGCCACATGGACAGTTTGCCGACAAGGCTGCTGAGGCCATCGATCAATCGAGATAAGCGCAAGAGAAGCGACATGGAAAGTCCCCGGGTTGGGAGAGGTAGCGAGCGACGGACCGGGCCGTTTTGCGGCGGTGTGTCACTCGGTACAGTTAAGCGTGAAGCGAAAACACTGACGAAGAGAAAAAGCGAACGCCGAATTGAAACAGAAAACTCGCAAAAAACCCCGCTAGTGCGGGGTTTTTTTCAGCTGCAGATGGCTTACAGCTTGGCCGACTGCATGTAGCGGTCGAAGGTGGCTTCGGTGAAGCGGAACCAGAGGTTCTGGTCTTTGCGGAAGGTCGAGTAGTCGGTGTAGATTTTTTTCCACGCCGGGTTGGTGTCGTTCAGCTCGCCGTACAAGGCCATGGACTCCTTGAAGGCCAAATCCATCACCGGCTTCGGGAATGCGAGCAGCTTGGCGCCACCGGCTACCAGACGCTTGAGTGCAGCCGGGTTGCGAGCGTCGTAGCGGGCCTGCATCTCGATGTGCGCGTAAGACGCTGCAGCCTCAACGATGGCCTGGTTTTCCTTGGACAGGGCGTTGAACGCTGCCTTGTTGATGTAAAAGTCGAGCTGGGCGCCGCCTTCCCACCAGCCTGGGTAATAGTAGTTCTTGGCCACTTTTTGGAAGCCCAGTTTTTCGTCGTCGTAAGGACCCACCCATTCGGTGGCGTCGATGGTGCCTTTTTCCAGCGCCTGGTAGATCTCGCCGCCAGGGATGTTCTGCGGCACGCCACCCATGCGGGTCAGCACACGGCCAGCGAAGCCACCAATGCGCATCTTCAAACCATTGATATCCGCTGCGCTCTTGATTTCTTTGCGGTACCAACCACCCATCTGGGCACCGGTGTTGCCGCCAGGGAAGTTCACGATGTTGAACTGGTCGTAGAACTCGCGAAACAGCTTCATGCCGTTACCGTCGTAGTACCAGGCAGTGAGTTGACGGCTGTTCAGGCCGAATGGAATGGCTGTACCGATGGCGAAGGTTTCGTTCTTGCCGTGGAAGTAATAGGGAGCCGTGTGTGCTGCTTCAACCGTGCCTTGCTGCACGCCGTCCACCACGCCGAATGCCGGCATCAGCTCGCCACCCGGGTGCACCGAGATAGAAAACTTGCCGCCCGTCATGTCGCTGACTTTTTGCGAAAACACTTCGGCCGCGCCATAAATGGTGTCCAGCGCTTTGGGGAAACTCGATGCCAGGCGCCAGCGGATGGTGGCCTGGGCATGAACAGCGGGCGCTGCTCCTGCGGCAAGCACACCGGCAATGCCGGCATGCTTGATGATTGAACGACGATCCATGGTGTTAAAACTCCATTAATGGGATTCACTTACTAGAGATGAGCCAGCCTCGACGTCGCTCTTGGCGAGTCAGTGCAGCAGACGGATTGTAAAGTGCGGGACAGCAGCCATCCGCCGGGGTTTTCCCGGGTGAATGTCCCTACACGTTGTTGATTTTTCAAGTCTTCTGTGAATTTTCGACGGGACAAAACCCTGTTTCACAAAAGTGCTGAAGAACGCTCAGACCAACCTGGTAGAAGGTCAAATTCAGTCATCCTGCAACAGCAGGCACACGCCATTGGTGCATCGATCGGCTGTGCAGGTGGCGCAGCAGCTTTGGATCAGCCAACCGCCTTCAAAGTTATCGCCGTGGCGTCCAGCAAGGAAGAGAACCGACCGCGCACCGATCGCTCGATACCTGCAGCGTCGAGCCCCAGCATGCCGAGCAACTTGGCGGGGTCGCCATGCTCGACAAACTCGTCGGGCAAGCCCAACTGCAGCACCGGCAGCAACAGCCCTTCGGCCTGCAGCGCTTCGAGCACCGCGGAGCCGGCACCACCCATGACGCAACCCTCTTCCAGCGTTACCAGCGCGTCGTGCGAGCGGGCCAGCTCGCGCAGCAGGTCCAGATCCAGCGGCTTGGCCCAGCGCATATTGGCTACGCTGGCACCCAGACGTTCGGCGGCGGCCAGCGCCGGATACAGCAGGGTGCCAAAGGCGAGGATCGCCACCCCTTTGCCCTTGCGTGTCCACTCGCCGCGCCCGTAGGGCAGAGGCTCCAGACCGGCTGGCTGGACCGCGCCCACACCCGCGCCACGCGGGTAACGCACGGCCACGGGATGATCCTGCGCGAAGGCGCTGCTGAGCAGCTGGCGGCACTCGGCCTCGTCGGCTGGGCAAGCCACCGCCATGTTGGGGATGCAGCGCAGGTAGGCAATGTCGTAAGCGCCGGCGTGGGTCGCGCCATCGGCGCCCACGATGCCGGCGCGGTCGAGCGCGAACACCACCGGCAGGTTTTGCAGCGCCACGTCGTGGATGAACTGGTCGTAGCCGCGCTGCAAAAAGGTGGAGTAGATCGCGACCACCGGCTTGAGGCCTTCGCAGGCCAGGCCAGCGGCGAAGGTCACCGCGTGCTGCTCGGCAATCCCCACATCGAAATAGCGCGCGGGGAAGCGCCGTTCGAACTCGACCATGCCCGAGCCCTCGCGCATCGCGGGCGTGATGCCCACCAATCGTTTGTCGGCCGCAGCCATGTCACACAACCACTGCCCGAACACCTGGGTGAAGGTCGTCTTGGGCGCGGTGGCGGGCTTGACCAGACCGATTGCCGGATCGAATTTGCCCGGGCCATGGTAGGCCACCGGGTCGGCCTCGGCCAGCTTGTAGCCCTGGCCTTTTTTGGTCACCACATGCAGGAACTGCGGGCCGCTGTCGGTTTCCAGCAGGTGGCGGATGTTCTCCAGTGTGGGGATCAGCGAATCCAGGTCGTGCCCGTCGATGGGGCCGATGTAGTTGAAGCCGAACTTCTCGAACAGCGTAGCCGGCACCACCATGCCCTTGGCCTGCTCTTCCAGCCGCTTGGCCAGTTCGAACAGCGGCGGCGCGTTTTTTAGCACCTGCTTGCCGACCTGCTTGGCAGTGGTGTAGAACTGGCCGCTCATCAGCTGCGCCAGGTAGCGGTTGAGCGCGCCCACCGGCGGCGAGATCGACATGTCGTTGTCGTTGAGCACCACCAGCAAGCGGGCGTCGGCGATGCCGGCGTTGTTCAGCGCCTCAAACGCCATGCCAGCGGTCATGGCGCCGTCGCCGATGATGGCCACCGAGTTGCGGGGGTCGCCCTGGATTTTGGACGCCAGCGCCATGCCAAGCGCGGCCGAAATGCTGGTGGAGGAATGGGCGGTACCGAAGGTGTCGTATTCGCTCTCTTCGCGGCACGGAAAGCCGCTGATGCCACCGAACTGGCGCAGGCTGTCCATGCGGTCGCGCCGGCCGGTGAGGATCTTGTGGGGATAGGTCTGGTGACCCACGTCCCAGACCAGCCGATCTTCGGGTGTGTTGAACACGTAATGCAGCGCCACGGTGAGCTCGACTGTGCCCAGGTTGGAGCCGAGGTG
>JBLIJY010000132.1:0-6737 GCA_047636095.1 Hydrogenophaga sp.
GTGTGCACAAGGAGCAGGTGCTGGAAGCCGGTGTGGCGGCGGCCAAGGCGGCGCCCGGCGTGCTCGACCAGCCAGGGCGCGAGCCCACGGTGTGGCTGGTGGGCTGCGGCGACAACTCGATGGATTGCGGGCTTGTGATCTGGGCCGACCGCGAGCTCACCACCCGCCCGGGCAGCACCCACGCCAACCTGATGTGGGCGCTGGACACGGAGCTGGTCAGGCGCGGGCTGGAGATTCCGCTTCCACAGCGCGATCTGCACATTCGCAGCGGCACGCTCGATGTGCGCCTGCAGCGGCCGGATTCGCCGGACGAGCCGACCGATCAGGCCTCAGAAAAGTAAGCCGGATCGCGAGCAGAGTGACACGCCCGGCCGGGCAGGCCCGTGGCTTCGGCACCCACAGGTGGTCGATGCTTTCGGCCCATCACGCGGTCAGGGCGGTGGGCAGGGTGAAGGTGGAACGCTTGCCGAGGTGGCGGCCATGCTCGGCCAGCCAGTCGTCGGCTGCTTGGCGACCTAGGGCGTGCAGCTGCTCCAGAAACGCGCGGTTGGTCTGGGTTTTGCTCGACGCACCGAGCAGGGCCAGCCCGGCTCCGGCGTCGAGCCGATGCAGGCGCATGTCGTCGATGCGGCGAAACAGCGGGCGGCGGTAGGCGCAGTCGGGTCGGCCGGCGTCGGCCAGCACTTCCTTGATCAGCCCGATGGTGCGCAGCTCCTTGAGGAGGCTGGCGTTGAACGTGACTTCGCTGGCGCGGTCCAGGATGTCTTCGGCGCTGGTGGGCAGGGTGTCGCGCCGACTGGGGTTGATCTGCACCAGCAGCAGGTCGTCGGCATCGGTCTCGGCAATCAGTGGCAGCAGCGCGGGGTTGCCAGCGTAGCCGCCGTCCCAATAGGCTTCGCCGTCGATTTCGACCGCCTGAAAAAGCAGTGGTAGACAGGCCGAGGCGAGCACCATGTCGGCGGTGATTTCCTGCTGACGAAAGATGCGCAGCTCACCGGTAGCAACCTGGGTGGCAGCAATGAAGAGCTGGGTGCGGTCGCAGGCGCGCACCGCTGCGAAGTCGACCGTGTCGGCCAGGATGTCGCGCAGCGGGTTAAGGTTAAGCGGGTTGAGTTGGTAGGGCGAGAGCTGGCTGCCGACGTACTGCGCGGCCTGCTGTAACGGTGCCAGCCAGGGCTTGATCCAGGGGTTATCGGGGCCAAACAGGATGCCCAGCGGCGAGTCGTTGAGCTGGCTGAAGGGAGACGAATCGGCCACCCGGTGCCAGAAGCGGCGCAGCGCGGCACGGGCACCGTCTCGCCCGCCTTCCATCAGGCCAGCGGCCAACGCCACTGCGTTCATGGCGCCGGCGCTGGTGCCGCTGATGCCGGCGATCTCCAGCTGCTCGTCTTCCAGCAGCCGGTCGAGAACGCCCCAGGTGAAGGCGCCGTGTGAGCCGCCGCCTTGCAGGGCGAGGTCGATGCGCAGGCGTTTCTGAGGCGCGGTCTGGGTGGGGGCGGTGACAGCGGTCTGGACGGTACGAGGGGCTGCCGGGGTGGCTGGGGGGGACGTTGCCGATGAGGTACGTGGCATGGGAAATTCTCCAAAGACGGGGCGGCTGTGGGTGTTGTCAGCATTGTGCAGTGCAGCAATGGCTGCGGTGCCGGTTGGGTCTGGGACAATGCCCGGCTCCATGAGCGCATCCACCACCCCCGAGCCCGCCGACACCACCGCCGCCGCCCCACCGCGAGGCCCGCTGGCGCGCGAGGCGCTGGCCCTGGCCGCGTTCGACCACCTGGTGGCGCATTCGACCGGTTTTCGCTCGCGCCCTGGCCAGCGCGAGATGGCGGCTCACATTGCCGAGACCCTGAGCGTGGTCGATTGGCCCGACGCCGAGGAGGCCACAGCGGCCCTAGCAGCCCGAGCCGCCGACACGCTGCCTGGCGAGCGCGCGATTGCGGTGGTGCAGGCTGGCACGGGCGTGGGCAAGTCAGCGGCCTACGCGGCCACCGTGATCCCGCTGGCGCTGGCGCAGCAAAAGCGGGTGATCATTTCGACCGCCACGGTGGCGTTGCAAGAGCAGCTCATGGCCAAGGATTTGCCCGCGCTCTCGGCCGCGCTGCCGCAGCCCTTCAGCTTCGCGCTGGCGAAAGGGCGCGGGCGCTATGTGTGCCGCCTCAAGCTGGACCAGTTGAGCGGCGGCGATGCGACCAGCGCCGATTTGTTTGACAGCGACGACGCGCCGGAGAGCGTCGGGCCAAGCGCCAACGCCGGGGCCGCGAACACCGCGGCGAGTGCGGCGGCCAGCGCCCACGCCGCCGAGCGTTGGATCGAGCGCGCCAAGCAGTACACCCAGTGGGCTTTGACGCTGGACAGCGGCCAGTGGGACGGCGACCGCGACCGCTTGGCCGAGCCACCGGAGGGCGAGCTCTGGGGCCCGGTGGCGGCCGAGCGCCACACCTGCACCGCGCGCCACTGCCCCAGCTACAACAGCTGCAGCTACTACCGGGCGCGCGCGCAGCTGGCGCAGGCGCAGGTGATCGTGGTCAACCACGACCTGCTGCTGGCCACAATGGGCTTGCACGCCTTGCCCGCGCCGTCTGACTGCTACATCGTGTTCGACGAGGCGCACCACCTCGGTTCGGTGGCGCAAGGCCAGTTCACCGAAAGCATGGACCTCATGCGCAGCCAGTGGCTGGACCGCCTGCCGCGCGCGGTCGAGGAAGTGGCCGGCGCGCTGCAGCACACGCCGGGCCTTGACGTGCCCGAGTTCGCGCGCGAGCTCAAGCGCGCCCAGAGCGATCTGGCGCGCCTGGCCATGGCGCGCATCGGCTCGCTGCCCGCCTGGGATCAGCTGACCGGCCGCACGGCTCGCGCGCCGGTGGCACGCGGGGGCTTCGACAACGCGGCGCAACCGGTGGTCGAGCGCTTCGAGGGCGGCGCGCTCCCCCCCGAGTGGATGACTACCGTGGCCCAGCTCGCCACGCGTTCGGCCGCCTTGCTCAAAGTGATGGAAGCGCTGGCGACCCAGCTCAAAACCAACGCGCGCGACAACCCGGGCGACGCCGCGCGCTGCGCCAAGCTCTACAGCCGCCTGGGTGTGCTCGCGCCGCGCCTGCAACACCTGCAGGCCACCGCCGAGCTGTGGTTGCAAGAACCCAGCGCCGATCAGCCGCCGCTGGCCAAGTGGCTGCAAGCGGGTGTGCAAGGTGGTCTGGTCACGCTCAGCGCCCACGCCTGCCCGCTGCAACCGGGCAGCTTGCTGCGCAGCCATTTGTGGCGCCATGTGCGCGCAGCGGTGGTCACTTCGGCCTCGCTCACCAGCTGCGGCAGCTTCGAGCATTTCCTGCACGAGTCTGGTCTGGCGCTGGACGACGCGGTCAGCGCGCGCGAGGTGCAAAGCCCGTTCGACCACGCGCGCCAGGGGCGGCTGGTGGTGGTGCAAACCCGCGCCGACCCGAAAGACGTGGAGGCCTACACCCGCGAAATGCTCGATGCGCTGATGGATGACCTGACCCAGGTGCAGCGCGGTGCGCTGGTGCTGTTCACCTCCAAGGCGCTGATGCGTCGCGCCCAAGAGCTGCTGGAGCGCGGCCTGCATGCCGATCTGCGCGAGCGGGTGCTGGCGCAGGGCGAGGCCTCGCGCACGCTGCTGATCCGCCGCCACGCCGAACGCGTGGCCCAGGGCCGGGCGTCGATCCTGTTTGGCCTGCAATCGTTTGGCGAGGGGCTGGACCTGCCGGGCGAGCTGTGCGAATGGGTGTTCATCACCAAGCTGCCGTTTGCCTCGCCCAGCGACCCGGTGGGCCAGGCGCGGGCCGACTGGCTCAAGGCGCAGGGGCGCGACCCGTTCAGCGAGCTGGTGGTGCCCGCCACCGGCGCGCGGCTATTGCAGTGGACCGGCAGGGCCTTGCGCACCGAGACCGACCAAGCGGTGGTCGTTTGCTACGATGCCCGGCTGCTGCGCCAAGCCTACGGTAGGCGCATGCTACAGGGCCTGCCACCCTACCGCCTGCAACGCCGTGTCGACGGTGTGCTGACCGACGTCTGAATGACGTCTGACTTCTCAAAATCAAAAGCTCCCATGATCTACTCCGCGCTCAAGCTCGCCCATCTGCTCGCCATCATTGTCTGGATTGGCGGCATGGTGTTCGCCCACTTTTTCCTGCGCCCGGCCACGCTCGCCCTGGAGCCGCCGCTGCGCCTGCGCTTGATGCACGACGCGCTGGGGCGTTTTTTCAAGGCGGTGCTGGTCGCGGCCGTCATCGTGTTGGCCAGCGGCCTGTGGATGATTGGGCGCGTGGCCAAAGAATCGGTGCAGGCTGGGCTGGGCTTCAACATGCCGCTGAGCTGGACCATCATGGCCGCGCTCGGCATCGTGATGATCGCCATCTTCTTCCACATCCGGTTTGCGCTCTACAAGCGCTTGAGCCAGGCTGTGGCAGCCAGCAACTGGACGGCTGGTGGCGCCGCGTTGGCCTCCATTCGCACCTGGGTCGCCATCAACCTGTCGATTGGCGTGCTGATCATCGCGGTGACCCTTCTGCTGAGCTGAGTCGTATGATCTGAGCGCAAGCGCGCCAGCCGCCCCGACTGGTTTTCAAGCAGCAGACAGCGCTCTCCAAAAAGCGCTTTCAGCTCGCTCGATCGCAAACCAGGACACTTTCATGACTAAAAAAGTCATCATGATCGATGACAACGAGGACGACCTGCTGTTCACCCGCATCGCGTTTGAGCGCTGCGGGCGGGACGCGGTCCTGATGCAGTTCGTCAAGGCAGAAGATGCCCTGGCTTACCTGGCCCGTGGTGAGGCCATCGAACCCGCGCTGGTGATGCTCGACATCAACATGCCCGGCATGAATGGCTTTGAGTTTCTGGAGGCTTATGAGCAACTCCCCCAGGGCAACCGCACCTCCCTGGTGGTGGTGATGCTGACATCGTCCAACGACGAGCGTGACAAGGAGCGCGCGTTCCAAAGCCCCATGGTCCGTGACTATGTGAACAAGCCCATCGAAAGACCCAAGGCTGCTCAGTTGCTGGACCTGCTCGAGCGTTGAGACGGCTGCGCGCTTGGCGACCATGGCGCGCGCTGTGTCATCCCCCTTTCCTTGGCCAATACCCATGGCGCCCCCACAAGATCCCCAAACCCTTTCGAACAAGGCCATTGGCAACGGCATCCTGATCGTGGACGACGATTCTGTGGTCGTGCAGTCCTTGGGCAAAAGCCTGGCGTGCGTGGCGCGGCTGCGCTTTGCCATGCGGGGTGACGCAGCCTTGCGGCTGATGAAAGAGGCGGTGCCCGATCTCGTGCTGCTGGATGCCAACATGCCCGGTATGTCAGGCTTTGAGGTGATGGACGCGATGGCGGCAGACCCCGACCTGGCGGATGTGCCAGTGATCATGATCACCGGTGACGCTGGCGATCGGCAGGAGCAGGCTGTGCTGGAGAAGGGCGCGGTTGACTTCATCGCCAAGCCGCTGACCCCCGGCGTGGTGATGGCGCGTGTGCGCACACAGCTGCGCCTGTCCCGAGCCAACGCGATTCTGAAAACGCTCTCGGCAATGGATCGGCTGAACCTCGCCGAGGCGCTGGCCGACCTGCGCGAGAGCCACGCGGCGCTGCAAAAGACGGCCACCGAGCTGGCCGAAGCGAACCAGAGCCTGCTGCAGTTCGTGCGCATCGCCTCCCACGACCTGCGCGAGCCACTGAACACCATCGACCAGTTCGGCGGTCTGATCGAGGAAGACTTCGGCGAACAGCTGCCAGCCCCCGGCAAGAATTACCTGCGCCTGGTGCGTCGGGCCAGCGCACGCATGCGCACCCTGCTCGACGATGTGGTGGGCTATGCCCGGCTGGAGGTCGGCAGCAGCGATCAACTGGTGCCCGTGCCGCTGAACGCCTTGCTCGATGAGCTCAGGGATGCCTTGGCTGGCCGCATCGCCGAAACCCATGCCTCTTTGGTGGTGGGTCGGCTGCCCACGGTGGTGGGTCAGCCCAGCTTGCTGACGCTGGTGTTTCAGAACCTGCTGGTCAACAGCCTGACGTTCACGCCACAGGGACGCCAGCCCCACATTGAGGTGTCGGCGACCGAGGCAGATGGGCGGGCCGTGATTGTGTTTCGGGACAACGGCATCGGCATCGCTGCGCCAGACCAGGCCAAGATCTTCGAGCCCTTTGGCAGGCTGAACCGCAAGCAAGACTTCGATGGCACCGGGTTGGGTTTGACCATTGCGCGGCGCATCGTGCAAGCCCACGGCGGCACGCTGTGCGCGATCGCCGACCCAGCAGCCAAAACGGGCACCACGTTCCAGCTGGTCTTGCCCTTGTGGCTTGTTGGCCGTTGACGGTGCCGTTCAGACCCTGACCGCTTCTTCCAACATGGCCAGGGCGCCGGGAAAGTCCAGCACGTCCATGGCGCGGGAGATGGCGCTGGCCGCTTCTGCACCAATGGCTGAGGCCAGCGAGTCTTGCATCTCGTCCAGCCTGTCCAGCGCCTGCAAATCCTGCGAACGGAGCAACCCGGCCAGGGCTTCGAGCGATGCCTGATCTGCGGGCGCCGCTGGGGCCACCGATGCGGGTTGCTGCAAGCGCGCCGAAGCCAGCCCTGCCGCGATCGCGGGCTGGCTGGCCGCGATCAGCCGGCGCAGCGCCTGGCTGAGCGCCAGCACGCAACCGACCTCCTCGCCGTTGTGATCCACCAGCGCCGCTTCGGCGGCGGTGGCCGTGGCATGCACCTGGTTGGCGCCAAGGGTGCCAG
>JBLIJY010000133.1:0-6681 GCA_047636095.1 Hydrogenophaga sp.
GTTCCCGGTGTTCTTTCGCTTCCAGGGTGGCAAGGGCGTGGCCACTGCTGCCGGTGTGATCCTGGCCTTTGAGCCTTGGCTGGGGCTGGCCACGCTGCTCACCTGGGCCATCATCGTGTTCTTTTTCCGGTACGTCTCGCTGGCGTCCATCGTGGCTGCGTTGTTCGCGCCGGCTTTCTATCTGTTTGGCCGCGGGGTGGTGTGGGAGGCCCCGGGCGACATGGTGCTGAGCCTCGCGGGGATGGGCATTTTGCTGGTGTGGCGACACGCCGAGAACATCAACCGCCTGCTGGCGGGCAAGGAAAGCAAGCTGGGAGGCAAGAAATCATGAGCGCAGACATCATCCGCCACGGCATGGCCGCACGCTACAGCGAGGCCGCCGTGTTCAACCGCGTGGTGTACCTCGCGGGCATGGTGCCCGAGCGGGGCGACGCCGACATGGGCGGCCAGGCCGAGGACGTGCTGGCCCAGGTGGCGCAGCGTCTGGTTGAGGCGGGCAGTGACAAGTCGCGCATCTTGCGTGCCCAGATCTACCTGAGTGACATCGCCGACATCGCGGCGATGAACACGGTGTGGGACGCCTGGGTGGTGCCAGGCGCTGCGCCTCCCCGCGCCACGGTGCAGGCCGCGCTGGCCGATCCGAAGTGGAAGATCGAAATTGTGGTGACAGCGGCGTTGAAATAATCCCCCCCCCCCGCCTGTGCCGTCACCGCCCAAGGCGGCAATGAAAGCGGCTTGACAAAGCCAGTGGATCAAACCACTAGCGTTTTTCCAGTGTCAGCTGGTCGTTGGTGCGCTGCATCTGAAAGCGCGTCAAAAAACTGTTGCCCAGCAGGATGTAGGGCATGGACTGCGGCAACACGATGGCGGCCACCCCGTACACCTGCGCGTCGCCCAGCCGCACACTGGAGAGCCCCACCCGGTAACCCATGGCGGTGCCGTTGGCGGTGCTCACCCGCACCGGCTGACCCTGCTCGAATGGGAGGTTGATGCGCCTGGCATCGGACTCGCTCATCACCACCTGCGAAGCCCCGGTGTCTACCATGAACTGCACCGCACGGCCATTGATCTGGCCGCTTGGCAAGAAGTGTCCCCGGGCGTCGGCGGTGAGGACGATGCGTGTCGCACCAGCTGTGGGCGCCGCGCCGCGTCCCACGCTCACCGGCGCCTCACCAACCTGCAAGGTCTGCTTTTGACCGTTGACTTCCACGGTTGCCGACTCCCCCTGCATGCCCAGCAACATCACGCCCTGGTGCGATTGACCCGGACTCAGAAAACGCGGTGCAAAGCCGTCGATCGTTACCAGGGCCTTGTTGCCCGCAACACCCGACAACGCGACCGATTGCGCGTTCGCCCCAGCCAGGTTGAGCGCCAAAAGCGCAGCAAAAAGAAACCGTGTGCGCATGGAATGTCCCGCCTCAGGGCGTCGAACCGGCTTTGCCGGGCCGCCAACGCTGCCCCCTGGGGGGTGACGCCGCAGGCGGCGCGGGGGGTATCGTCTAGTCTCTGAAATTGTCGAACGACAGCGGCAGATCCTTGAGTTCGCTTCGAATCAGCGCCATCGCTGCCTGCAGGTCGTCGCGCTTGGCGCCAGTGACGCGCACCGCATCGCCCTGAATGGCGCCCTGCACCTTGAGCTTGCTGGCCTTGAGCGCCTGCTGGATCTTTTTGCCATCTTCGGTGCTGATGCCATTCTTGACCTTCACCACCTGCTTGACCTTGTCGCCACCCATCTTCTCCACCTTGCCGGCATCGAGAAAACGCGTGTCCACGCTGCGCTTGGCGAGTTTGTTGCGTAGCACCTCGTCGACCTGTTGCAGCTGGAAGTCTGCGTCGCCAAACAGGGTGATTTCCTTGTCTTTGAGTTCAATACCAGCGCTGGTGCCCTTGAAGTCGAAACGGGTGCCGACCTCGCGGGCCACTTGGTCCACGGCGTTTTTCACCTCGACAAAATCGGCTTCGAGAACGGTGTCAAAAGAAGGCATGGCGGGTTTCCTAACAGGCTGAATGAGACAATTCGGGCATGTTAGTCGAGAACCAGATTGCCCTTCAGCCCTACAACACGTTTGGCATCGCCGCGCGTGCCAGGCAGCTCGTGCGCGTGCGCGATGTCGCTGCCTTGCAAGCCTTCATGGCCACGCCAGCTTGGGCCCGCGCGGTGGCCGAAGCGCCCCCGTTTGTGCTGGGTGGCGGCAGCAATCTGGTGCTCACTGGTGACGTGAAATCGCTGGTGCTCAAGGTCGAAATCGGCGGTTGCCGACTGGTCGAAGCGGATGCCAAAGGCTGGGTGGTGGAAGCTGGAGCGGGCGAGGGCTGGCACGACTTCGTGGCCTGGACGCTGGACCAAGGGTGTCCCGGGCTGGAAAACCTGGCGCTGATTCCCGGCTCGGTGGGTGCCTCACCGGTACAAAACATCGGCGCGTACGGCGTCGAGCTGCAAGACCGCTTCCACTCGCTCGATGCCATCGATTTGCAGACTGGCCAGGTCTTCACGCTGGAGGCCGCGCAGTGCGGTTTCGGCTACCGCGACTCGGTGTTCAAACACGCACCCACCAGCGAGCGCAGCTTCGGTCTGGCCGGGCGTGCCCTCATCACCCATGTGCGTTTCTTCTTGCCCAAACCGTGGAAGCCGGTGCTGGGCTACGCGGACCTGGAGCGCAAGATGCTTGAGACCGGCCACCACAGCCCCGATGCCCGCCAGATTTTCGACTGGGTGGTGGCCATCCGCCGCGCCAAGCTGCCCGACCCGGCTGTGATCGGCAACGCAGGTAGTTTCTTCAAAAATCCCACTGTGACGCTCGAGCAGTGCGCCGACATCATCGCGCGTGACCCCAAAGTGGTGCACTACCCGATGGCGGATGGCAGTATCAAGCTCGCTGCAGGCTGGTTGATCGACGCCTGCGGCTGGAAGGGCAAGAGTGTAGGCAACGCGGCGGTGTACGAGAAGCAGGCGCTGGTGCTCGTGAATCGGGGTGGACGCGAGCACCCTTGCACCGGTGGCGAGGTGATGACCCTGGCCAAGGCGATCCAGACGAGTGTGTACGAGCGCTTCGGCATCTTGCTGGAGCCGGAACCGGTGGTGCTTTGACAGGCTGCTGCTTGCGCGGCGGCCGACTCCGCGAATGTCCTCCGGGTCGGCTGCGCCGCCCCTCCCCCTTAACTTCGCTGCGTCGGCCACCGCGCCCCATTGGGCTGCCCCTTTGGGGGAACCCGACTGCCTGAACACCTTCTATGGCTCATACCGTTGTGCTGTGGTGTTCTGCGCAGCGAAGTCAAGGAGGAGAATCGGCAAAGCCGGTTCGGGGGACATTCGCGGAGCAGAGTGCTGCGGCGCAGCGGTCCTACGAGGTCTCCGCCAACAACCGCAACAAAATCCTCACTCGCCCTCCAGCTTCAACATGCTGGCGCCTTCACCCAGCGACAGCAGCCCGCTCTTGGCGTAGATGCTCAGTTTGGCCCGGGTGTCGGTGATGTCGAGGTTGCGCATGGTGAGCTGGCCGATGCGGTCTGCTGGCGTGAAAGGCTGGTCTTCTACCTTTTCCATGCTCAGGCGCTCGGGCGCGTAGGTGAGATTGGCGCTCTCAGTGTTCATGATCGAGTAGTCGTTGCCGCGACGCAGCTCAATGGTCACCTCGCCGGTGATGGCTCTGGCCACCCAGCGCTGCGCGGTCTCGCGCAACATGATGCATTGCGGGTCGAACCAGCGGCCTTGGTACAGCAAGCGGCCGAGCCTGATGCCGTTCATGCGGTACTGCTCGATCGTGTCTTCGTTGTGGATGCCGGTCACCAGGCGCTCGTAGGCGATGAAGAGCAAAGCCAGGCCAGGGGCTTCGTAAATGCCACGGCTCTTGGCTTCGATGATGCGGTTCTCGATCTGGTCGCTCATGCCCAGACCGTGGCGCCCACCGATGCGGTTGGCTTCCAGAATGAGCTCAACCGTTGAATCGAAGGTCTTGCCATTGAGCGCCACCGGCTGGCCTTCTTCGAAGCGCACCGTCACGGTTTCGCGTTTCACCTCAACCTCGTCTTTCCAGAACGCCACACCCATGATGGGGTTGACGATGGAAATGCCGCTGTTGAGGAATTCCAGATCTTTGGCCTCGTGCGTGGCGCCCAGCATGTTGCTGTCGGTGCTGTAGGCCTTCTCGGCGCTCATCTTGTAGCCAAAGCCGTTGGCGGTCATGAACGCCGACATCTCAGTGCGGCCGCCCAGCTCGTCGATGAACAGCTGGTCCAGCCAGGGCTTGTAAATCTTCAGGCTGGGATTGGCGAGCAGGCCGTAGCGGTAAAAGCGCTCGATGTCGTTGCCTTTGTAGGTGCTGCCGTCGCCCCAGATGTTGACATCGTCTTCCTTCATCGCGGCCACCAGCATGGTGCCGGTCACGGCACGGCCCAGCGGCGTGGTGTTGAAGTAGGTCACGCCGGCGGTGGTGATGTGGAACGCACCGCATTGCAGCGCGGCAATGCCCTCGGCCGCGAGCTGGCGGCGGCAGTCGATCAGGCGCGCCTGTTCGGCGCCGTATTGCATAGCCTTGCGCGGGATTTCTTCGTAGTCGGGCTCGTCGGGCTGGCCCAGGTTGGCGGTGTAAGCGTAGGGGATCGCGCCCTTTTGCTTCATCCACAACAGAGCGGCAGAAGTGTCCAGCCCGCCAGAAAAAGCGATGCCGACCTTTTGGTGGATGGGCAGGTTTTGAAGAATGGTGGCCATGGTGTTTTAAGGTCAGCCGTAGTGGCAGATGTAGTGGAAGGCGTCGCTCACGCGGATGTCAAAGCTGCTGTTGCCCGGCACGCTGAAGCGATCGCCAGGGCCAGCCTTGTGCCAGGTGTCGGTACCAGCGAGTTGGTATTCGCAACCGCCGGCCACGCATTCCATGATCTCGGGCTCGGCGGTGCCAAAGGTGAGCTGAGCGGGCAGCACCACCCCCACCGATTTTTTCGTGCCGTCGGCCAATCTGATGCTGTGGCTCACGCACTTGCCGTCGAAATAGACATTGGCCTGGGTGGTGACGGTCACGCCGTCGATCTGGGTGGTGGTCATGCGCTGGGGTTTCGTAGAGCGGAAAAGCCTGCGATTTTAGGCGGCGTGGGCTGGCCAGCTGGCAGCATCAAAGCCCACCGTCACGGCTTGTGCTGGCCCAGTCCACTGCACCACGGGCCGCTTGATCAGGCTGGGGTGGGCGAGCATGAGCGCGCGGGCGTTGGCGGTGTCGACCACCGCAGCGCGCGCGGCCTCGTCGAGCTGGCGCCAAGTGGTGCCTTTGCGGTTGACCAGCACCTCCCAGCCGAGCTGGGCCAGCCAAAGATCCAGCGCGGCCTCGGGCACGCCGTGTTTTTTGAAGTCGTGAAAGTCGTGCGTCACGCCGTGCTCGTGGAGCCAGGTGCGCGCCTGTTTCACCGTGTCGCAGTTGGGGATGCCGTAGAGCGTGGTCATGCGGGGATTGTCCCTCAGCCGAAATCGGTCCTTGGTACGGGTGGGACAATCCTGGCCATGCTGAACATCGAACTCCCTGAACACCCAACGACCTTGGCCGAGTGGCTGGCCCATTGCGAACGGCTGCACCCGCAAGGGATCAGCGGCATCGAGATGGGGCTGGACCGGGTGCAAACCGTGGCCGATCGCATGGGACTGGTGATGCCTTGCCCGGTGATCACGGTGGCGGGCACCAATGGCAAGGGCTCCACCTGCGTGATGCTGGAAGCGGTGTACGGCGAAGCCGGGTTTCGCACCGGCGTCTACACCTCGCCGCACCTGGTGCACTTCGAGGAACGCTGCCGCATCGGCGGTGAGGCGGTGGCGGCCAGCGAGCTGTTGCCGGCGTTCGCCGAGGTGGAGGCGGCGCGCGTCGGTGGTGCAGGCCAAGCACCGGTCAGCCTGACCTATTTCGAGTTCACCACCCTGGCTATTCTGCAAACCCTGGCGCGCAGCGATATCGAGGTGGCCATTCTGGAGGTCGGCCTGGGTGGGCGGCTGGACGCGGTCAACATCCTCGACGCTGACTGCGCCGTGATCACCTCCATCGACCTGGATCACATGGCCTTGCTTGGCCCCGACCGCGAAAGCATCGGTTTTGAGAAGGCTGGCATCATGCGCACCGGCCGCCCGGTGGTGCTGAGCGACCCGTCCCCACCGCAAAGCGTGCTCGACCGCGCGCTGGAAATCGGCGCGCAGCTCTGGCGGCTCGGGCAGGACTTTCATTTCGCCGGCGACCAGCAGCAATGGGGCTGGGCCATGCACCCGTCTCACGGCGGGCGGCGCTACAGCGGCCTGGCTTACCCGGCGCTGCGCGGCGCCAACCAATTGGTGAACGCCTCGGGCGTGCTGGCGGCGGTGGAGGCGCTGCGCGCGAGCCTGCCGGTGACGGCCCAGGCGGTGCGCAACGGGCTGGCGCTGGTGGAATTGCCGGGGCGCTTTCAGATCGTGCCCGGCACGCCCACGCTGGTGCTGGATGTGGCGCACAACCCGCACTCGGTGGCCGCGCTCACCGAAAACCTCGACGCGATGGGTTTTTACCCGACCACCCACGCGGTGTTTGGTGCCATGGCCGACAAAGACCTGAGCGCGATGCTCTCGCGCATTGGTCCGCTGATCGACCGCTGGCACGTGTGCGATCTGCCGTCGCCGCGCGCGGCCAGCGCGGCCGAGCTGGGGCAGCGTCTGGCCGCGTTGCCCGGCCCCGTTGG
>JBLIJY010000134.1:0-6641 GCA_047636095.1 Hydrogenophaga sp.
CCGTTGGCGTGGGCAGCTGAGCGTCTGAGCAGGCTTGCCAAGGCGAAAAGCCAACGCTTCACAGGGCCCTGTTCACAGTCACAGAAGAAAGCCAGGAGGCACAGGGAATTTCTGTGGGAGCGGCACTGCTGCGAAAGCGATGGCTTGCGGTTTCACTGGCAGGTCGCAGCGGTGCCGCTCGCGACCAAGACAGGTCTTCGGCGTGACGTGGCTGGTGGGTTCTGCGAACCGGTGGTGAGCCGACAATCGCGCCTGATGTCCTCTGTCCAACTGACCACCCACCCACCTCACCCGCCATCGCCGGCCGCACCCGTCTTGCTGCTGGCGCTTGCGCTCTCACTGAGCGCAGCCATCTCGCTGGGCATCACCCGATTTTCCTACGGCCTGCTGCTGCCGCCCATGCGCGAAGACCTGGGCTGGAGCTACACGCTGGCCGGCGCCATGAACACCGCCAACGCGGTGGGCTACCTGATCGGCGCGCTGGCCATGTCGCGGCTGGTGCGGCGCAGTGCGCCCACCCGCGTGTTGCTCTGGGGCTCGGTGCTGGCCACGCTGTTCATGGCCGCCAGCGGCTTCTTCACCGCGCCTGCGCCTTTGCTCGTGCAGCGTCTGCTGGCGGGTGTGGCCAGCGCCTTGGTGTTCAGCACCGGCGGCCTGCTGGCGGCGCGTCTCGCGGCGCAACAGCCCCATCGCAGTGGCTTTTTGCTCGGCCTGTACTACGGCGGCACCGGCCTGGGCATTGTGTTGTCGGCGCTGGGCGTGCCGCTGCTGCTGGCCTGGGCCGCTGGGCAGGCCCACGCCTGGGCTTGGGCCTGGTGGGGACTGGCGGGCTTGTGTGCGCTGGCCACCGCGCTGCTGGTCTGGCCGGCGCGGGTGCTGGCGGCGCAGGAAGCGGTGGCGGGTGGCGTGGCTGTGGTCGCAGGGAGCGGTGCCACAAGGCCATCTGACGCCATGGCAACCCGCGTTTTTCGGGTTCGCGACTTCAGGTTCGCGCTGGCTGGTTATGCGTGCTTTGGCGTTGGCTACATCGGCTACATGACATTTGTGATCGCGCTGCTGCGCGAGCAGGGCAGCGGCGCGAGCGCCATCACCGTGTACTTCACACTGCTGGGGCTGGCGGTGATGGCGTCGTCGCGCATCTGGGCTGGCCTGCTCGATCGCCACAAGAGCGGCCGGGCGCTGGCGCTGCTCAACGCGCTGCTGGGCGCGGCCACGCTGCTGCCAGCTGTTACCACTGCCTGGCCGCTGGTGATCGCCTCGGGCTTGCTGTTCGGGGGCGTGTTCCTGTCGGTGGTGGCCTCCACCACCGCGCTGGTGCGTCACAACCTGCCGCCCAGCCAGTGGGTCGCCGGCATCGGCGCTTTCACCGTTGCCTTCGCAGCAGGTCAGATCGTTGGTCCCACCGTGGTGGGCTTCATTGCCGATGGTCCCGGCGGTTTGGCGCGGGGGCTGGTCTTTTCTGCGGTGGCGCTGTGGGTGGGTGCGGGTTTCGCCTGGCGACAGCGGGCGCTTTGAAGCCAAAATCTGCCCCACCTCAAACCAGCTAAAAACCCCAGGAGCCGACCACCGTGCCACAGACCGCAACCCGCACCCCACGCACATCCAGCCGCTGGCTGGCTCGCCTGTCCTGCCTGTCCGCTGTCGTGCTGCTGACCGGCTGCGCCGCAATGAGCGAAAAGGAATGCCTGACCGCCGACTGGCGCGACCAAGGCATGAAGGACGCGCTGAATGGACACGAGCGCACGCGCCTGGCCGATGTGCGCGAAGCCTGCGCCAAGGCGGGTGTGGTGCCCAACGAGGCGCTGTATTTCGATGGCTGGAACCGGGGCATCCGCCAGTTCTGCACGCCAGACAACGGCGCCCGCTGGGGCCGCCAGGGCCGCAGTTATTCGGGCGCTTGCCCGGCCGAGCTGGGCACCGCCTTCAGCGAGCGCTACCGCGAAGGCCGCCGCGCGTGGGACGCCGAGCAAGCCGTGCAGCGCTTGCAAAACGAGCAACAAGACAAGCAGCGCGCACTGGAAAAGGCCAAGGACGACACCAGCCGCGCGCAGTTGCGCGACCAGTTGCGCACGCTGGACAGGCGTCTGTTCGACGCCCGCGACGCGCTCAACCGCGCCGAACTGCAGCTGCGTCGGCGCTATTGATGGCGCGTCATAGCTGAACACCACGCGTCAGCGAACCGTCCACCACCAGATTCGTTCCGGTGATGAAGCTGGCCGCAGGACTGGCGAGGAACACGGCGGCGTTGGCCATTTCTTGCGGGGTTCCCATGCGACCTGTCGGATTCAATGCCAGCGCTTGTGCAAACAGCTGGGGGTTGCCCGTTTCGATCTGGCTCCAGACACCGCCTGGGAAATAGGTGTTGCCCGGTGAGACGGTGTTGGCGCGGATGCCTTTGCCCGCCAGATGGAAGGCCAGACCCTGGGTGTAGTGCACGATCGCGGCCTTGAACGCGCCGTAGGGACCCGAGGCGAAGTCGATCTCACGCGCGGACACGCTGGCAATCGTCACCAATGCGGGATGCTGGCTTTTCTCAAGCAACGGCATGGCTGCTTCCACGAGACGCACGGTGCCCATCAGATCCACCTCAAAACCCGTTTGCCAGGCAGCCTCATTGTTCGCAATGGCGAGCGCGCTCACGTTGGCCACCACGATGTCGATGCCAGAGAAAGCGGCTCCGACCTCGGCCACCCAAGCCTTGAGCGCCTCGCCATCGCCCACGTCCACGACAGCGCCACGAACCACCCCACCGCCCGCCGACAGGTCGGCCTCGGCTTGCGCCACCTCGACGGCGTTGCGGGCGCAAAAGGCCACCTGGGCGCCTTCGGCCAGCAGCGTTTCCACAATCGCACGCCCAATGCCTTTGGTGCCCCCGGTGACCACCGCCTTCAATCCTTGCAATTTCAAATCCATAACGTTCTCCTTGGGTTGTTCAGACGCGTTCAGGCCAGCTCGGCGAGATACTTCTTTTCGACGCCCGCCGCCACCGAGTATTTGGGATCGACAAAGTTGCCTAGGCGAACCTTGCCGCATTGGCTGAGCATCATGTAGGCGTCCCATTGGTCGAAGCCGTATTCCTTGGCCATCCACAGCACCAGCTCGCGATAGGCAATGCGGGTGGCGTCTTCCAGCGGGCGGGCACTGCCAATGACCATGATCTTGTCTTCTGTTTCCAAGCGCGGCCAATCGATTTCCCAGCCCTTGATGAGGTCGACGTGAATCGTGGTGCGACTGGCGTATTCCACCGCTGTTCCGCACACCTCACCATCGCCCTGGCAGGCGTGTGCGTCACCAATGAACAGCCGTGCACCAGGCGAACGCACCGGCAGGTAGGTGATGCTGCCCGGTCCCATGTCCGGGACATCCATGTTGCCGCCATGGTTGTCGGGGGTGAGGGAATTGATCGAATCGATCTCGGGCGACAAGCTCAAAGTACCGATGTGCGGTTTGTAGGGGAGCGTGACGCGACGGCTCCAGTACACACCCTGTTCATCGAGATCGATCTTGCGGGTGATCTCCGGCAGGGGATCGTTGAGCAAGGCGGTGAAGTCGGTCGCTGCAAGACCACCAAATCGGGGGATCAGACAGCAGGTGCCACGCGGGTTGTCACCGCGCGGCAACATCGACTCGATGTAGACCGCCACCACATCGCCTTTCTCTGCGCCTTCAATCATGATCGGGCCGTTTTGCGGATTGAGGAAAGGCACGCGCAATTTCTGGCTGGGAAGATCTTGCTCAGTCTGGATCTTGCCGTCGAACGCGTCGCGGGTGTCAACGACGATGCGGTCGCCAGGCGCCACCTGCATCACCGGCTGCGAATAGGGACCAATGGTGTAGTGAAAGGTGCCTTGCCGTTGCTCGCTCAGCTCGTGTGTCTGCCCGATCTGGCCACGGGCCATACCCCGCGTGTGCATGATGGATTGTTTGAGCCAGCTCATGGTTTTCCCTTGTGGTGGTTTGGGTGATGTGATCGCCAGCCGACTTGCCAAGTCTTCGAGCAAAAGCGTAAAAGAATAAACAGCAGCCTTGGCGCAACACGATGACGTTGCCAATCCCACGCAGGCTGTGTGGTTCTGACGCATTCTTGTCCGCCACCATCAGGCCCTGCGTCTCGCACCAGACACGGCATCGAGCTCTGTTCGCAGCGCGTCGCACCCAGCGGTGGCTGCCCCCAGCCCAGCGCAATCGGCGCCTCCAAGCCCGTGCGTTGGCGGTATGGTTCGAAGCTGCTTCCCGTTTTTTCTTCAAGGATGTGTCCATGGCCATGGGTCAATTCGCTTACGCGAACAACAGCAACCGTTTCCTCGCCTGCGAGCCGCTGGCCGATCAGCCGTTCGCCATCTGCGGCGTGCCTTTTGACGGCGTGGTGACGAACCGGCCCGGCGCCCGTTTCGGCCCGCAGGCGATTCGCGCGGCCAGCCTGATGCTGTGCGATGGCATCCACCCGGTGTTCGATGTGTCGCCGTTGTCGCACCTGGGCGATGCGCTGGACATGCGCCTGCCCAACGCCTCGCCGCTGCCCGAGGTGCGCCGCCACATCGAGGCGCAGGCGGCAGCGCTGATGGCCAGGCACCACGCGGTGTTTCTGGGTGGCGACCACTCGGTCACGCTCTCGCTGCTGCGTGCTGCGAAGGCGCGTTTCGGTGGCGGCGAGCCGCTGGCGATGGTGCATTTCGACGCCCATTGCGACACCTGGCAAAACCATTTCGGTGAGCCTTCGGGCCACGGCACCTGGACCTATGAGGCGCTGCAAGAGGGCCTGGTGAGTGCGGCGCACACGGTGCAGATCGGCATTCGCTCCAGCGGCGAGCGCTCGGCGCGCGAGTACGTGGCCGACCAGGGTGGCGAAATCTTCACCGCGCGCGCCTTGCGCGGGCTCGATGGTGCGGGGTTGCAGCCGGCGATCGACGCCATTCGCGCGCGCATCGGGCAGCGGCCCTGTTACCTCACGCTTGATATCGATTGTCTGGACCCAGCGTTTGCACCCGGCACCGGCACGCCCGAGCCCGGCGGCATGACCAGCTCGCAGGTGCTGACCTTTGTTGAGTCGCTGGCCGATCTGAATTGGGTCGGCATGGACTGCGTGGAAGTCGCGCCCGCCTACGACCACGCCGAGCTCACCAGCAACGCCGCCGCCAGCTTCGTCTGGACTTATCTGAGCGGCCAGGTGGCCAAGCGCGTGGGTCGCTTGCCCGCGCCGGGAGCATGACCATGCTGGGAACCGCCTTGCTGGGCTCCGACACCCAGCTCAACCAGAGCAGCTATTACGAAGCCAGCGTGAGCCGGCCTGCGCCCGAGCCGCCGTTACAAGGCTCGGTGCAGGCCGACGTGGTGGTGGTCGGCGGCGGCTTTGCTGGCCTGTCTGCCGCGCTGGAGTTGGCGCAGCGCGGTCTCTCGGTGGTACTGCTTGAGGCGGACCGCGTGGGCAGCGGTGCCAGCGGGCGCAACGGCGGCCAGGCCATTGTGGGTTTTGCCAGCGGCCAGGGCCCGTTTGACGAACAGCTGGGCGCGGCACGCTCCCAGCAGGCCTGGGACATGTCGGTGGAGGCGGTGAACCTGATTGAGCAGCGCATTACCGCTCACGCCATCGACTGCGACTGGCGGCGCGGCTACACCTACGTGGCCGATTCGCGCCCCAAGCGCGACGCGCTGCGAGCCGAGTTTGACGACCACCAGCGCCGTGGCGTGGTTGTCGAGTGGGCCGAGGGTGCTGAGGTGCAGCGGCTGATCGGCAGCGCACGCTATGAGGCGGCGTTTCACGAAAAGACTTCGGGCCACCTGCACCCGCTCAAGTACGCGCTGGGCCTGGCGCGCGCGGCCCAGGCCGCCGGGGTGCGCATCTTTGAGGGCTCGCCGGTGGTGGGCCTGCGCCGCGGCGCCTCGCTGGTGGCGGTGACAGCGGGCGGTCAGGTCACCGCGCGCTTCGGGGTGCTGGCGGGCAACGCGACCCTGCCCGAGCACGGCCCGCTGGTGGCACCCGAGATCGCGCCGCGCATCATGCCGGTGGGCACCTACATCGTGGGCACGGCGCCGCTGGAGCCCGCGCTGTGCGAGCGCCTGATCCCGCACCACGCGGCGGTGTGCGACAACAACTTCGTGCTCGACTATTTCCGCTTCAGCGCCGATCACCGCATGCTCTTTGGCGGGCGGGTGAGCTACACCACGCGCACGCCATCGAACCTCAAGGTGGTGATGGCCAAGCGCATGGGCGAGGTGTTTCCCGAGCTCAAGGGCGCACCGGTGGAATTTGTCTGGGGCGGCTTTGTGGACATCAGCATGAACCGCGCACCCGACTTCGGCCGGCTGGGCGACAACCTGTATTACCTGCAAGGTTTCAGCGGCCACGGCGTGGCGCTGACCGGCCTGGCCGGCCAGTTGGTGGCCGAGGCGGTAGCGGGGCAAGCCGGGCGCTTCGATCTGTTTGCGGCGTTGAAACACCGCGAGTTTCCCGGTGGCCCGCTGCTGCGAACGCCCTCGCTGGCGCTGGGCATGCTGTGGCATCGGATGAAGGACGCGCTGGGCTGATCTGGGCGCGGTGGCTGTGTTTGGCGAGCGAAAAGTCCCTTCTCGTCTTGAGTTTTGGTGGCCCGACGCGGCCCGGTGAGCCGCAAGCGATGAAGAAGTTTCAGCGTCAATGTGAA
>JBLIJY010000135.1:0-6620 GCA_047636095.1 Hydrogenophaga sp.
TCTTTTGCGTGACCCAGGCAAAGGCCGCGCGCGGCACGCTGGTGGCAATCGTGGGCACGCGCGCCTCGTGCCAGCCGATACCGGTGTTGATGATGCTGGCGCCGCCCTGGGCCACCGCCTTCCCCAGCTGCACCACCTCGTCCCAGCGGCTGCCACCGGGCACGAGGTCGATCATGGAGAGGCGGTAAACAATGATGAAGTCGTGGCCCACGGCATCGCGCGTGCGCTGCACGATCTCCAGCGGCAGGCGCATGCGGTTCGAATAGTCGCCACCCCAATCGTCATCGCGCTGGTTGGTGGCCAGGCTCAGAAACTGGTTGATGAGGTAGCCCTCGGAGCCCATGATTTCCACGCCGTCGTAGCCCGCTTCGCGCGCCTTGACCGCGCAGTTCACAAAGGCGCGAATCTGCCGCTCGACGCCGCGCGCGCTCAGCGCGTACGGGGTGAACGGCGAGATCGGCGATTTGAGCCGCGACGGCGCCACCGCGAACGGGTGGTAGCCGTAGCGACCGGTGTGCAGGATCTGCAGCGCAATCTTGCCGCCGGCCTGATGCACCGTGTCGGTCACGGTGCGGTGGCGCCGTGCCGCGCCCGAGGTGGCCAGCGTGCCGGCCAACGGTTTGGTCCAGCCGGCGATGTTGGGCGCAAAGCCGCCCGTCACGATCAGCCCCACATCGCCTTCGGCCCGCTCGCGGAAATAAGCAGCGAGCTTGCTGAGATCTCGCCCCTCTTCCAGGCCGGTGTGCATGCTGCCCATGAGCACGCGGTTTTTGAGGGTGGTGAAGCCCAGGTCGAGCGGGGCGAGCAGGTGGGGATAAGGTGAAGCAGCAGGATTCGCGGGCATGGGGATCGGATGGGTTTCAGCGGTGGGGGTGGACGATGTGGCGCACGGCGCCCAGCCTCGCAGCCTATCCGTTGGGAGACGTGCCGCGTAGAGGGCCCGACCTATCGATGCCTGACAATAGCGGCCATGAAAAACCTGTCTCCGAAGGACGCCTGGGCCTGGCTGCAAGACGAACAAGCGCGCCGCGAAGTGGCGGGGCTTGACGGCCCGCTGTTTGTCGACGTGCGAATGGAAATCGAGTCGCTCTACGTGGGGCGGCCACCGGGCGTGGAGAACATTCCCTGGTACGAATACCCCGACCTCACGCCCGACCCGGCTCGCTTCGCGGCTGCGGTGGAGGCAGAGGCCGGCACCAAGGAACGCCCGGTGCTGCTGATCTGCCGCAGTGGCAAGCGTACGCTTGACGCCAGCCTGGCGCTGGAGGCCGCCGGCTTTCATGCGGTGGCGCATGTGGTGCACGGCTTCGAGGGCGATTTGAACGACGACTTCAAGCGCTCCAGCCTCAACGGCTGGCGGTACGACCAACTGCCCTGGGAGCAAATGTGACCAGACCCCGTCACACCGCCTGCCCCACATGAGCCCGACCGACGTCGAACCCGCTGGTGAAATGCTGCAAGCCTGCGCTGGCGTGCTGCAGGAGGTCTTCGGCTTTGATGCGTTCCGTGGGCCACAGGCGCAGATCGTCTCGCATGTGAGCGGGGGCGGCGACGCGCTGGTGCTCATGCCCACTGGCGGCGGCAAGTCGCTGTGCTACCAGGTGCCAGCCATCGTGCGCGAGCGCGCCGGGCGGGGCCTCACCGTGGTGGTCTCACCGCTGATTGCGCTGATGCACGACCAAGTGGGCGCGCTGACAGAGGCGGGCGTGGCGGCGGCGTTTCTCAACTCCAGCCTGTCGCTGGAAGACGCGCAGCGGGTCGAGAAACAGATGCTGCGCGGCGAGATCACGCTGCTTTACGCCGCGCCCGAACGCCTGACCACGCCGCGCTTTCTGGCCTTGCTCGATTCGCTGCACGAGCGCGGCCAGCTGAGTTTGTTTGCGATCGACGAGGCGCACTGCGTGAGCCAGTGGGGTCACGACTTCCGGCCCGACTACCGCGCGCTGGTGGTGCTGCACGAGCGCTTCGCCGGCGTGCCGCGCGTGGCGCTCACCGCCACCGCCGACGACCTGACGCGCGCCGATATCGTCGAGCGGCTGCAGCTGGAAAATGCGCGCACCTTCATCAGCAGCTTCGACCGGCCCAACATCCGCTACACCATCGTCGAGAAGACCGACGGCACGCAGCAGCTGCTGCGCTTCATCCGCGACGAACACAGTAGCGCGGGCGGTGAGCACGACGCCGGCATCGTGTATTGCCAGTCGCGCAAGCGGGTGGAAGAGGTGGCGGGCATGCTGTGCGACGCGGGCTTCAACGCCTTGCCGTACCACGCCGGGTTGGATGCGGCCAAGCGCCAGAACCACCAAGACCGTTTTTTGCGCGAAGAGGGCCTGATCATGGTGGCCACGATCGCGTTCGGCATGGGCATCGACAAGCCCGATGTGCGCTTTGTGGCCCACCTGGACATGCCCAAGAACATCGAGGGCTACTACCAGGAGACGGGGCGCGCCGGGCGCGACGGCGAAGCCGCCAACGCCTGGATGGTTTACGGCCTGCAAGACGTGGTGAACCAGCGCCGCATGATCGACGAGAGCCCGGCGGCCGACGAATTCAAGCAGGTGCTGCGCGGCAAGCTCGATGCGCTGCTGACGCTGGCCGAGGCGAGCGAGTGCCGCCGGGTGCGCCTGCTGGGCTACTTTGGTGAAGCGAGTCAGCCCTGCGGCAATTGCGACAACTGCATCAAACCGCCCGACTTGCTCGACGCCACCGAGGCGGCACGCAAGATCCTGTCTTGCATCTACCGCGTGCAACAGGCCAGCGGCACCGCGTTTGGCGCCGGTCACATCATGGACATCCTGCGCGGCAAACCGACCGACAAGATGGCGCAGTACGCGCACGACAAACTGTCCACCTTCGGCATTGGCGCCGACTGGTCGGAGACACGGTGGCGCGCCTTGCTGCGCCAGCTGGTCGCGCGCGAAGCGGTGCAGGTGGATGCGGCGCACTTCAACACCTTGCACCTGGCCGAGGGCGCACGCGACATCCTCAAAGGCGGTGCGCAGGTGTGGATGAAGCAGGCGAGCGAGAAGCCCAGCCGAGCGCGTAGCAAGGGCGGTAAGGGCAGTACCCGCCACACGGCCAAAGACATGGCGCCCGACGGCCAGCCGCTCAGCCTGGCCCAGCGCGAGTGCCTGGACGCGCTCAAGGCCTGGCGTGCCGAGGTGGCGCGCGAGCACAACCTGCCCGCATTCGTGATCTTCCACGACAGCACCCTGCGCGCCTTGGCCGCCACACAGCCGCGCACGATGGCCGATCTGGATGGCATCGCTGGCATCGGCCAGAAAAAGCGCGAGGCCTACGGCGTGGAGGTGCTGCGGGTGGTGGGTGCTTTTGGATAGCCGTTCAGGCGTGCCACCCGCTGAGTGAACACCTTCGTGTGACGGGGGCAACCGCTCATCGAACAGACATCAGAAATGAGGCTCAAAACCTCAAGAAGCCACCCCGAATGACGATGGTCGAGAAGCTTGGTAAGCATTTCCCGCCCATCAACACACTCACGCAGAAACGGAGCACGGCATGTTCTTCAAGCTGCCTTGGTTCAAGAAAAAGTCCCCCAGCTTCCACGACACCCAGGTGTTGGAGCTGGATTCTCTGGTGGACGAATTTCACGAAGCCATGGCCGATATCAAAGGCCCACTGCGCCTGCGCCTGCAAGCCGCCCTGATGTCTTGCCAGACCCCCAAAGACCTGTGGTTCCTGCGCGGTAAGTTGCACAACCTGATCTCCACCCACCACTGCGAGCAGGTGGCCAACGAGCGCGTCGCGCGGCTGGACCAGAAGATGCGATTTTTTGTTAACCACCACCCGGACCACGAACCGCAAGAGCTGCCATCCAGGCCGATGACCTTGGTGCACTGATCCCTCCTGCGCGCTGCGCTTTCAGCGCAGCGCGGGATCATCCATGCAGATCGTCGCGGCGCGCAATCTCCAGCAGCCGCTCCAGTTCGGGGCCGTGCACGCGCTGGTTGTGGCGGTGCCAGAGTGCAATCACGGCCATGAAGCCGGCGACCACCAGGCCAAACAGGGTGATGGCGATGAAGGCCGAGACGCCGGCGGCGGTGGAGAAGCTGTAGAGCGCACCCAGGCCCAAAATGCAGGCCTGTTCGTTGAAGTTCTGCACCGCGATCGAGCGGCCCGCGCCCATGAGGTTGTGGCCCCGGTGTTGCAGCAGCGCGTTCATCGGCACCACCAGAAAGCCGCCCAGGCCGCCAAGCAGGATCAGGAACGGTGCGGCCACCCACACGTTGTCGATGAAGTTCATTGCAATCACCAGCACGCCCATGGCAATGCCCAGCGGCATGACACGGGTGGCCTGGTCGAGCCTCATGCGCATCGACGCCACCACCGCGCCGACCGCAGTGCCCACCGCCACCACGCCCACCAACGCCGAGGCCTGCGAGGTGCTGTAGCCCAATGCCGCGCCCGCCCAGGCCAGCACGATGTAGCGCAGATTGCCCGAGACGCCCCAAAACAAGGTGGTGGTGGCCAGCGAGATCTGGCCCAGGCGGTCGCGCCACAGGCGCTGGTTGCAGCGCCAGAAATCGGGCAGCAGGGCAATGGGGTTGCGTGGCATCGGGCGCGGCGTGACACCGGTCAGCGGGATGCGGGTGTTGAACCACGCCGCCAGCGCGTACACCACCACCAGCACCGCAATGGCAGCCTCGGGCGCGGTGTTGATACCGGTGTGCATGAAAGGCAGGTCCAGCGCCAACAGGCGTTGCGACACGTAGGGCGCAATCAGCTGGCCGCCCAGCAGCACCCCCAGAATGATGGAGCCGATGGTCAACCCCTCGATCCAGCCGTTGGCCTTGACCAGCTGCGAGGGTGGCAGCAGTTCCGTGAGGATGCCGTATTTGGCCGGTGAATAGGCCGCTGCGCCCAGCCCCACCACGGTGTAGGCCATCAGGGGATGCACACCCCACAGCATCAGCAGGCAGCCGACCACCTTGATCGCGTTGCTGATGAACATGACCTGGCCTTTGGGCCTCGCATCGGCAAAGGCGCCCACGAAGGGCGCGAGGATCACATAAAACAGCGCAAACAGCGGCACCAGCGCCGCCGCCTGCCAGCTCGGCGCGCGCTGCGTGCGCAGCAACTCGATTGCCACGACAAAGAGCGCGTTGTCCGCCAGCGAGCTGAAGAACTGCGCTGTCATGATGGTGTAGAAACCGCGCTTCATGGGTGTTTGGTGTGCGCCCGAAAGCCCGGTGAGGTGGCCTCGTCAAAGACCCACTGGGCCCTGGTCAGCCCAGGCATGGGCATGCGAACCGGTGTCGGTTGCATGCGCTGCGGGGCGCCGGGAATTTGTGCGAAAGTTCGGCGGGTGTCTCCAACGATGGCGGGTTATAGCACGGCGGTTGTGACTGACTGTGAATGACCCGCACGGGGTCGGCCTGATCAGCGCCGCTTTGCTTGGCCCTTTTTGTGACGGCGCGCCGCCGTGCCTCACCCTTTTTTTTCTTCTGCCGCCATGCCCCGTCCGATTCTTGCCACCGTGCACCCCGAAGCCCTGCGTCACAACCTGAACCAGGCCCGTCTGCGCGCGCCCGACGCCCAGGTCTGGGCGGTGGTCAAAGCCAACGCCTATGGCCATGGCATCGAGCGCTGTTTTGATGGCCTGCGCAGCGCCGACGGTTTTGCCCTGCTCGACTTTGACGAGGCGCAGCGCATCCGCGCGCTCGACTGGCGCGGCCCGATCCTGCTGCTCGAAGGCGCGTTCGAGCCGCGCGACCTGGAGCTGTGTTCGCGGCTGAACCTGTGGCACACGGTGCACTGCACCGAACAGATCGACTGGCTGGCCGCGCACAAAACGCAGCTGCCGCACCGCGTGTTCCTGAAGCTCAACAGCGGCATGAACCGCCTGGGCTTCACACCTACCGCGTTTCGTGCTGCTTGGGCGCGCCTGAACGCGCTGCCGCAGGTGGAAGAAATTTCGCTCATGACCCACTTCAGTGACGCCGACGGCCCGCGCGGCATTGCCCGCCAGGTGGCGGTGTTTGAGGCCGCCACCGCCGACCTACCGGGCGAACGCACTCTGTGCAACAGCGCGGCCATCCTGCGCCACGCCACCAGCCCGCTGCGCGGGGAAGGCGCGGTGACCACGCTGGCGGCCGACTGGGTGCGCGAGGGCATTGCGCTCTACGGTGGCGCGCCCGACCACCCCGAACAGACCGCCGCCGGCTGGGATTTGCAACCGGCCATGACGCTCTCCACCCGCGTCATCGGGGTGCAGGCGCTGCAAGCGGGCGACACCGTGGGCTACGGCTCGGCCTTCACCGCCGAGCGGCCCCTGCGCGTCGGCGTGATCGCTTGCGGTTATGCCGACGGCTACCCGCGCCACGCGCCCACCGGCACGCCGGTGCTGGTGGGCTGCGTGCGCACCCGCATCGTGGGGCGGGTCAGCATGGACATGATCACGGTCGATCTTTCGCCCTGTGGTGAGGATGTGGGGGTGGGGGCTGAGGCGGTGTTGTGGGGGCGCTCTTCTTCATTCGGTGTGGCGTTGCCGGTGGATGAGGTGGCGTTGGCTGCCGGGACGATTTCTTATGAACTGCTTTGTGCGGTGGCCCCCAGGGTTCCGTTTGCTGTGGCCTGATTCGTGGCGGTTTCGCGCTGACGGG
>JBLIJY010000136.1:0-6481 GCA_047636095.1 Hydrogenophaga sp.
GAACTTCAAGAACTCGCGAAACGCGTGCGCGGTGGTGGCAAAGCCGGTGGGCACCTTCACGCCGCTGGGCAGCTGCGAAATCATTTCGCCGAGGCTGGCGTTTTTGCCGCCAACGGTGTCAACGTCGGTCATGCGCAGGTGCTCGAAAGGCACGACCAGATCGGTCGGGGAAAACAGTTGGGACATGAAAAGACTCCGCTCAAGTTAAAAAACCGGGAGCTCCGAGCGCGAGGCGGGGGACCTGTTGTTCTGTTGTGGGTCGGCCTTCGGGCGGGGGCAAAAAACAGGGGTTAGGTGAACCGAGATAATGGTTTCGGCACAGCCAACGATTGTAGGGCGCCAGCCTCGCTGGCCCGAGGCGTCGGGCGCCGCCTGGCAGCTGGCCCATCGTGTTCCCCGACCCGTTGCAACCTGTTTTACCGGACCCACCCATGCCCAACCGCACGGTTTTCTTCATCTCCGACGGCACCGGCATCACCGCCGAGACCTTTGGCAACGCCATCCTGGCGCAGTTCGAATCCCAAGTGCGGCGCGTACGCCTGCCGTTTCTCGACAGCGTGGACAAGGCACACCAGGCGGTGCGCCAGATCAACCACACGGCCGAGGTCGAAGGCAAACGCCCGCTGGTGTTTGCGACCGTGGTCAACATGGAGGTGCTCAAGGTGTTCAAGGAACACTGCAGCGGCATGCTGCTCGACATGTTCGGCACCTTTGTCGAGCCGCTGGAAGCCGAGCTGGGCATCAAGTCCAACCACCGCGTGGGCCGCTTCTCCGATGCATCCAAAAGCAAGGAATACAACGACCGAATCGAGGCGATCAACTTCTCACTTATGCACGACGATGGGCAGAGCCACCGCGACTTGGAAGGCTCTGACGTGATCTTGGTCGGCGTGAGCCGCAGCGGCAAAACACCGACCAGCCTGTACCTGGCGATGCAGCACGGCCTGAAGGCGTCGAACTACCCGCTGATCCCGGAAGATTTCGAACGCCGCAAGCTGCCACCAGCGCTGGTGCCACACCGCAAAAAAATGTTTGGTCTAACGATCGGGCCCGATCGGTTGAGCGAAATCCGCAACGAACGCCGCCCCAATTCCCGCTATGCCAGCCTAGAGAACTGCCGCATGGAAGTGAGCGAGGCCGAGGCGATGATGCGCCGCGAAGGCATTCGTTGGCTCTCCACCACGACCAAGTCGATCGAGGAAATCGCCACCACCATCTTGCAGGAAATCCGGCCAGAGCGGCTGGCCTACTGACGACGCCTCAGCTAGGCTTGTCAGCGCCGGGCGCACCCTTCTTGGGCTTGGTCTTTGGGCCCAGGCCGTGGGCTTGACGGCTCAGGGCAAACGAGGCAAACAGCTTGACCCAAAGGGTAATGCCTGCCACCGCCTTCCAGTCGTCGTCCGACAAGGCCTGAAACCCCAGGACTGCGACCAGCACACCCACCATCACCACGCCGCCGACGGCATTGATCGCCATCTCGTAGGGCGCGTACTTTTCGGCGTCGGGCGGTGGCATGCCTTTTTTCAGTGCCACTTCGGAAAAATCGCGCTTGGCCAAAATGCGCCACGCCCGCCGCAGCCAGAAGAAAGCCACTGGAAACAGCGCCAGCAAAAAAATCCAGTTGAAGATGTAAATACTCGGCACGTTCATCCGGCAAACCTTGTAGAAATCGGCGTCGCTTGCGCTCTGCTCAAGCCAGGCTTTCGCCCGATCTGAGGGCAGCGCCCTAATGGCATCATCCGTCAGCCCCGGATTGTGCGGCACAGGCGGTGCGTTCACTCAAAAACAAGAGACCCCGTCAGCAAGCCGACGGGGTCCCGATTCACCCCAGCGTCGGGCGGTCACCCGGTGCGGGAGGTGTCAAGCCATCAGTGGCCAGTGGCCACGCCCGCACCCTTGGGGATGCGAACAGACTCGACGAGTTCCTGGATGTGCTTGGGTGCCGGTGCCGACATCTTGTTCACCAGGTAGGCCACTGCAAAGTTGGTGATGGCGCCCACGGTACCGAAGGCCTCGGGCGTGATGCCGAAGAAGCTGTTGGCCCCGCCGATCATGCCCAGGAAATCGGTGCCCTTGATGAAGAAGATGCCCTTGTGTGCAAACACATAGAACAGGGTCACAAACAGGCCCGCCAACATACCGGCGATGGCGCCCTTGTCGCTCATGGTGCGGCTGAAAATACCCATCATCAACGCAGGGAAGATGGTGGACGCCGCCAGGCCAAAGGCCAGGGCCACCGTACCGGCCGCGAAGCCAGGTGGGTTCAGACCCAGATAGCCCGCCACGAAGATGGCGACGGCCATCGCGATCTTGCCCGCCATGAGTTCGCCCTTTTCGCTGATGTCGGGCTTGATGGCGCCCTTGATCAGGTCGTGGGAGATGGCAGAGGAGATCACCAGCAGCAGACCGGCAGCAGTCGACAGCGCAGCGGCCAGACCACCGGCGGCGACCAGCGCGATCACCCAGTTGGGCAGCAGCGCGATTTCCGGGTTGGCCAGCACGATGATGTCGGCGTTCACGGTCAGCTCGTTGCCTTTCCAGCCAGCCGCTTCGGCCTTGCCTTTGGCGGCTTCGTTCTTGGTCTTGTCGTTGTAGTACTGGATGCGGCCGTCCGCGTTCTTGTCTTCCCACTTGAGAAGACCGGTCACTTCCCAGCGCTTCATCCAGGCTGGACGCTCTTCATAGACCAGGCTGGCCTCAGGCGCGTACAAATCGGCGTTGGCTTTCACCGCATCGGCGCTCACCACGATACCGCCCTCCGGGCTCTTCACCAGGCCGACCGCAGAATTCACGGTACCGATCAGGTTCAGGCGCGCCATGGCACCCACGGCGGGTGCCGTGGTGTACAGCAGGGCGATGAACACCAGGGCCCAGCCAGCGGAAGCGCGGGCATCGGCCACTTTCGGCACGGTGAAGAAGCGAACGATCACGTGGGGCAGGCCCGCGGTACCGACCATCAGCGACACGGTGTAGAAGAACATGTTCAGCGTGGAGCCATTGGTCGTGGTGGTGTATTGACCAAAGCCCAGATCGGTCACCACCTGGTCGAGTTTGGCCAGCAGCGAGATGTCGGTGCCCGCCAGATCAGCGCCCAAACCCAGCTGCGGCAAGAAGTTGCCGGTGAGGTTCAGGGAGATGAACAAAGCCGGTACCAAGTAGGCCAGGATCAGCACGCAGTACTGCGCCACCTGGGTGTAGGTAATGCCCTTCATGCCGCCGAACACCGCATAGGCAAACACGATGGCCATGCCGATGTAAATGCCCTGTGCGCTGGTCACGCCCAGGAAGCGCGCAAACGTCACGCCCACGCCGGTCATCTGGCCGATGATGTACACGATGGAGATCACCAGCAGGCAGACCACGGCCACGTGGCGGGCCAGCTTCGAATAGAAGCGGTCACCGATGAACTCGGGTACGGTGAACTTGCCGAACTTGCGCAGGTAGGGTGCCAGCAACATGGCCAGCAACACGTAACCGCCGGTCCAGCCCATCAGGAACACGGCGCCGCCGTAACCCAGGTTGGAAATCAGGCCGGCCATCGAGATGAAGGACGCGGCCGACATCCAGTCGGCGGCCGTGGCCATGCCGTTGGTGATGGGGTGAACCCCGCCGCCGGCCACGTAGAACTCGGACGTGCTGCCAGCGCGCGCCCAGTAGGCAATGCCAAGGTAGAGCGCGAAGCTCAACCCGACAAAGATGTAAATGGTGGTTTGCAGTTCCATGTTGCTTCCTTGTGATCAGTCTTCTTGCACGCCGAACTTACGGTCGATCTTGCCCATCGCCCAGGCGTAATAAAAGATTAGGGCGATGAAGATGTAAATGGAGCCCTGCTGGGCAAACCAGAAGCCAAGCGGGTAGCCGCCCAGCATGATGTTGTTGAGCACGGGGGCGAACAGGATGCCGGCGCCGTAGGACACCAGGGCCCAGATGATCAGCACCTTGGTTAGCAGTCCCAAAGTCGCCTTCCAGTAGGCATTCGCGTTGTCTTGACTATTCATTTAAGTCATCTCCTCGGAGTGATGCTTTGGCCATTTCGACGGGGTGAGCCGCCACGTATTGCATGCCCTCGACCCCACGGTCTTTGGCATTACCGGGCGGACTTTGATCACGGTTCCTTACAGAGAAATTTCACTCACAGGCTCAGTACCCGAATCCAAGGGTAAGCCCTCATAAATCTCCCTCGGCGGGCTTGCTGGATCGGGCGGGCGGGCGTGGCCATGCGGCAAGCCGTGCTGCTGGGGAGGCCTGCGCTCACTGAACTGGGGAGCGCAGCGACCCGCTCCCATTGAGCGCAGCGCAACAAAAAAGGAGAGCCTGAGCTCTCCTTTTTTGTTGCACGTTTTGCGGCTTCGCTTGGTGACTTAAGCGCTGTGTTCAGCCATTTCGGCAACCGGCACCGGCACCGGCTGGCGGATCAGATAGTCGAACGCACTGAGCGCGGCCTTGGAGCCGTCGCCTGCGGCGATCACGATCTGCTTGAAAGGCACCGTGGTGCAGTCGCCAGCGGCAAACACCCCGGGCAGGCTGGTGTGGCCTTTGGCGTCCACCTCGATTTCGCCGAAACGGCTGAGGTCCAGCGAGCCCTTGAGCCACTCGGTGTTGGGCACCAGGCCGATCTGCACGAACACGCCCGCCAGTTCCACCAAATGCTCTTCACCACTCGCGCGGTTTTTAAAGCGCAGGCCATTCACCTGACCGCTAGCGCCGGTGATCTCAAGCGTCTGAGCGTTCACCTGAATCGTCACGTTGGGCAGGCTTTTCAGCTTGTTGACCAACACCGCATCGGCCTTGAGCGCGTCGGCGAATTCGATCAGTGTGACGTGTTGAACGATGCCCGCGAGGTCAATCGCAGCCTCCACGCCCGAGTTGCCGCCGCCGATCACCGCCACTTTTTTGCCCTTGAACAGCGGACCATCGCAGTGCGGGCAGTAAGCCACGCCCTTGTTGCGGTACTCCTGCTCACCGGGTACGTTGACACTCTTCCAACGAGCGCCGGTGGATAGGATCACGCTTCGGCTTTTTAGCGAGCCGCCGTTGGCCAGCTGAATCTCGATCAGGCCACCCGGCTCGCTCGCCGGGATCAGCTGGTCGGCGCGCTGGAGGTTCATCACATCCACCTCATATTGGCGCACCTGGGCTTCGAGCGCAGCAGCGAACTTTGGGCCATCGGTCTCCAGCACACTGATGTAATTTTCGATCGCCATGGTGTCGTTGGTCTGGCCACCAAAACGCTCTGCCGCCAAGCCCACGCGGATGCCCTTGCGCGCGGCGTACACCGCCGCCGCAGCACCAGCCGGGCCACCACCAACGATGAGAACATCGTATGGGTCTTTCTCGTTCAGCTTCGCCGCTTCGCGCTCGTCGGACTTCACGTCGAGCTTGGCCACGATTTCTTCCAGCAGCATGCGACCCGAGCCAAACACCTCGTCGTTGCGGTACATCATCGGCACCGCCATCACCTGACGGCGCTCCACCTCTTCCTGGAACAGCGCACCGTCGACCACCACGGTGTGAATCTTCGGGTTGACAATCGCCATCAGCGCGGCCGCCTGCACCACGTCGGGGCAGTTGTGGCAAGACAGGCTCACGTAGACCTCAAACCGGTGCTCACCCTCCAGGCCCTTGATTTGCTCGATCACCTCGGCATCGACCTTGGGCGGGTGGCCACCGGTCCACAGCAGCGCCAGCACCAGCGAGGTGAACTCATGACCCAGCGGAATGGCTGCAAAGCGCACACCCGTGGTCTCACCCTCGCGGGCAATCACAAACGACGGTGTGCGCGCATCGCTGCCCGAATCGTCAAAGGTGACCTTGTCGGAAAGACCAGCAATCTCAACCAACAGCTCCCGCATCTCGGCTGACGACGCACCGCCGTCCAGCGACGCAATCAGCCGAATCGGCTGGCGCAGCATTTGCAGATAGGTGGACAGTTGGGTCTTCAGGTTGGCTTCAAGCATGGCGAACTCCTTCAAAAAATCAAAATAGGTGCACTTGGGTGGTGCCGCTGGTGCATGGGCCTCGGCGAAGCCCATGGGTCTGCGGAACAACAGGCACGCGCTGCAAGCGCGGCGCGGGGGAGGGTCAGATCTTCCCGACCAGCTCCAGCGAAGGGGCGATGGTTTTGGCGCCTTCGTTCCACTTGGCTGGGCAGACTTCGCCAGGGTGCTTGGCGGTGTACTGGGCAGCCTTCAGCTTGCGCAGGGTTTCTTTCACGTCGCGGGCGATTTCGTTGGAATGCACTTCCATCGTCTTGATCTGCAACTCGGGGTTGATGATGAAGGTGCCGCGCAGCGCCAGGCCTTCTTCGGGGATGTACACGCCAAACATGTGGGTCAACACATGGGTCGGGTCGCCCACCAACGGGAACTGGGCCTTGCCCACGGCGGGCGAGGTCTCGTGCCAGACCTTGTGCGAGAAGTGGGTGTCCGTGGTGACGATGTAAACCTCGGCGCCAGCCTTCTGGAACTCGGCGTAGTTGTCG
>JBLIJY010000137.1:0-6451 GCA_047636095.1 Hydrogenophaga sp.
GTGATCCAGACCAGTCTGGAGGTGGTGCTGGCGGTGATCATGGCGCGCACCGCCCGCGAAGGCGCAGAACTCTCTCAGATGGTGGCCACCGTGGATCAACCGCAAGGCATCATGCTGGACATGCAGGGTGTGCAGGCCACAACGCCGGGTGCCCTGGCCTTGCGCGCTGCATTTCAGCGCATGCATGGGGTGGTGACCTCGGTGCAGAGCTCGGCTGGCAGCATTGAGGTGGCCAGCGCCGAGATTGCCAGCGGCAACCACGATCTGTCGGCCCGCACCGAGCAAGCGGCCAGCAGCCTGGAGGAAACCGCCGCCAGCATGGAGCAGCTCACCAGCACCGTGCGCCAGAGCGCTGACTCGGCCCGCCAAGCCAGCCAGATCGCGGTGGCCAACGCCGAGGTGGCCACGCGCGGTGGCTTGGTGGTGGGCCAGGTGGTGACCACCATGAACGAGATCAACGCCAGCAGCAAAAAAATCAGCGACATCATCGGCGTGATCGACGCCATCGCCTTCCAGACCAACATCCTGGCTTTGAATGCGGCTGTTGAAGCGGCGCGGGCCGGCGAGCAAGGCCGGGGCTTTGCGGTGGTGGCTGGCGAGGTGCGCAACCTCGCACAGCGCAGCGCAGCGGCTGCCAAAGAGATCAAGGGCCTGATCGGCGCCAGTGTGGACCGGGTCGAGGCAGGCTCAAAGCTGGTGGCAAAGGCTGGCAGCACCATCGGCGAGGTGGTGACGAATGCCAATCGTATTGCCGACATCATCGGTGAGATCACGGCAGCTGCCAGTGAGCAGAGCGACGGCATCGGCCAAGTCAACGTGGCGGTGAACCAGCTCGATCAGATGACGCAGCAAAACGCCGCGCTGGTCGAGCAGAGCAGCGCGGCTGCCCAAAGCCTGAAAGACCAGGCACTCAGCCTGACCCAGGCGATTCTGATGTTCCATTCCAGCGCCACGCGCCGCGCCGCCTGATACCGCGCAAGCGCTCAAGCCCTCATGGCGTTGTTCGACGTCGTGAGGGCTTTTCTGCGCTGAGGGTGGGCGGCATCTCATCGCGGGTGACGGGGCAGCTGCCTATACTGATTGCCTCATGGCGCTTGGCGCCGAAGACCAAAGGATGCTGCTGTGAACGATCGTCTGTCTCCCTCCGTGCTGCCGCTGCAAGCGCTGGCTTTGCAGTCGCATGTCGACGCCGCCTGGTCCGATCGCATCGTGCCCGAGCTGCAGCGCTACATCGCGGTGCCGGCCAAGTCGCCCGCCTTCGATCCCGACTGGGCGGCCCACGGCCTGCTCGACCGGGTGATTGAGAGCGCGGCCGACTGGATTCGCGCCCAGCAGGTGAGCGGCCTCACGCTGGAGGTGATCCGCCTGAGCAACGCACAAGGCCAACCCCGCACGCCCGTGCTGTTCTTCGAGCTGCCCGCCAGTGCCGGCCAGGACGGCACGCCCGCGCCGCAGAGTGGCCAGACCGTGCTCATGTACGGCCACCTCGACAAACAGCCCGAATTCACCGGCTGGCGCAACGATCTGGGCCCCTGGACGCCCAAAATCCTGGACGGCAAGCTCTATGGGCGCGGTGGCGCCGACGACGGCTACGCGGCCTACGCCAGCATCGCCGCCATTCAGGCGATTCAAGCGCAGGGTGTGGCGCACCCGCGCATCGTCGGGCTGATCGAAACCGATGAAGAAAGCGGCTCGGGCGACTTGATGCCGTATGTGGACGCGTTGCGCGAGCGGCTGGGCGATGTGGGGCTGGTGGTCTGCCTGGACAGCGGCGCTGGCAACTACGACCAGCTCTGGCTCACCACCAGCCTGCGCGGCATGGCCAGCGGCGTGCTGAAGGTGGAGGTGCTGACCGAAGGCATTCACTCGGGCGACGCCTCTGGCCTGGTGCCGTCGAGTTTCCGCATCCTGCGCCATGTACTCGACCGGCTCGAAGACAGCGCCACCGGCCGCCTGCTGCCGGCCAGTTTTCACTGCGAGGTGCCGCCCGAGCGCGTGGCGCAGGCGCAGGCGACGGCGGCCATTCTGGGCGACGAGATTCACAAGCGCTTCCCCTGGGCCAGCCACGATTGCGGCGGCTCCACCACCTTTGCGCTGCCCACCACCACCGACCCGGTCGAGGCCCTGCTCAACCGCACCTGGCGGCCCACGCTCAGCGTGACCGGCGCCGACGGCTTTCCCGAGATGCGCAACGCGGGCAACGTGCTGCGACCCTACACCGCGTTCAAACTCAGCCTGCGTCTGCCGCCGCTGGTGGACGCCAGCGCTGCCGTGCGCGAACTCAAGGCCTTGCTGGAGGACAACGCGCCCTACCAGGCCAAGGTGACGTTTGAAGGTGGCGGCGGCGCCAGCGGCTGGAACGCGCCCAGCACTGCACTCTGGTTCGAGCAGGCGCTGCAGAGCAGTTCCCAGGCCCATTTCGGCGCCGGCTGCGGCACCATCGGCCAAGGCGGCACCATTCCGCTCATGAACATGCTGAGCCAGGGTTTCCCCAAGGCGCAGATGATGGTGTGTGGCGTACTCGGCCCCAAGAGCAATGCCCATGGCCCCAACGAATTCTTGCACCTCGACTACGCGCGCCGCCTGACCGCCACGGTGGCGCAGGTGATCGCGTGCATGCCCTGAGCGCCTGCGAGGCGCACGCCCATGTCCGAGACCACCCAGGCGCCGTTCACGCTCGCCGACGGGTTCAACCTTGCCCTGTACGACTGGTCGCTGCCGCTGCGCCGTCGCCCGCGCGGCGTGGTGTTGATCGCGCACGGCCTGGGCGAACACGCCTGGCGCTACGACCCGCTGGCGCAGCGCCTGAACGCCTGGGGCTTTTGCGTGCGCGCTTATGACCAACGCGGCCACGGTCAGTCGGACGGTGCGCGCGGCGTGATTCCACGCGACGACGCCCTGCTCGACGACCTGGCCGAGGTGATCGAGGACACTCGCCACCACATTGCTGAGCCTTGGTCGTGCCCACTGATTTTGCTCGGCCACAGCATGGGCGGCTTGGTGGCAGCCACTTTTGTGCAGCGGCGCATAGCGCCAGTGGACGCGCTGGTGTTGTCTTCCCCCGCGTTGCAAACCAGGATCGGTGCTTGGAAGAAAAAACTCATTGCCCTGCTGTACCGTTTGGCACCCAACCTGGCCCTGGGCAACGGCCTGGACGCCAGCAAAATTTCACACGACCCCGCCGTGGTGCAGGCGTACCAGAACGACAGCTTGGTGCACGACCGCATCAGCGCCCGGCTGGCCACCTTCATCGGCGAGAACGGCCCCCATGTGCTGGCCGCTGCGCCCGGCTGGTCGGTGCCCACGCTGCTCATGTACGCGGGCGAAGACCAACTGGTGCGGCCCGAGGGCAGTGCAGCGTTTGCCAAGGCAGCGCCGCGCGCGGTGGTCAGCAGCCAGCGTTTCGAGGGCCTCCACCACGAGATATTCAACGAAGAAGATCCCTCGGAAGTGTTTGCCACGCTGCGGCGCTGGCTGGATGTGCGGGCGCCCAAGCCGGTGGCTTGATGCAGATTTGCCCTCAAACGTATAACCGTGTTGGGTCGCCTGGCCGCCGCCGATTTCCAAGTCCGACAGGCTCCTAGACCGTATGAGCCAGCCCGAGTCCCCAAGAAAAACAGCCTCCAAAGAGGCTGTTTTTTTGTGTGAGGCAGGCCGCGGCAGCCGGAGGCTCAGCGCTTGAGCAGTCCACCCAGGGCGCCCATCAGATCGGCGCCACCACCCGCGCCACCGCCCAGCAAGGCACCCAGCCCGCCGAGGCCACCGAGACCGTTGTCGGCCGGCAGCTGGCCTTTGGGGGTGAGCTGGTCGATCAGGCCAGGCAGCAGGTCGGCCAGCGTGCCAGCGGTCTGTTGCTGGTTGCCGCCCATGTGCTGCGCCAGCTGGCCCATGAGGTCAGGGCCCAGGGCGCTGCCCACGGCGTCGGCCGACACGGACTGGTTGGCGCCGGTGCCCACCCAGGACTGCGCCGCTTCAGCCAGGCCACCTTGCTGCAGTTTGGCCAGCAGGCCGGAGAGGCCGCCGGCGTTGTTCATCAGCGCGCCGACGATGCCCATGATCATTTGCGGATCGAGGCCGCCGGCAGCGCCGCTCGCGTTGGCTGCGGGCTGGCCACCGCTGGCGGCGCCCATCAATGAATCCAGAAGTCCCATGGTGTCGTCCTTTCGCTTGGGTGAGGGGCCGGCGCAGCACACCTGCCGCGTCAACCCCGACCGCAGGGGGTATGCCCCGGATCAGGCCGTATTGTGGTGGGCGCGCCGGGCCCACGCAAGCCAGAGCAAAGCCCCGCCAGTAAGCGCCACCGGGATCAGCGAACCCAGGTTCAGCAGCTGCCAGCCCTGGGTGGTGACCAGGGCACCCGAGGCAAAGGAGGTGACTGCCATGGTGGCAAACACACAGAAATTGATGGCGGCCTGTGCGCGGTCTTTTTCCTCTGGTCGGTAAGATTGAAGCGACAGCGTGGTGCTGCCGGTGAACAGGAAATTCCAGCCCACGCCCAGCAAGAACAGCGCAATCAGAAACTGGTGCAAGTTCACCCCAGAGAGCGCGACCGCGATGCACACCGCATTGAGCACCACGCCCACACCCATGATGGTCAGCACACCGAAGCGCTTGATCAGGTGGCCAGTGAAGAAGCCGGGCGCAAACATGCCGATCACGTGCCATTCGAGCACCAGCGCGGCGTCGTCGAACGGAAAACCGCAGGCCTGCATGGCCAGTGGCGTGGCTGCCATCAGCAGGTTCATCACGCCGTAACTCAGCGCCGCCGCAGCGGTGGCGACGATGAACACCGGCTGGCGCATGATGACCGAGAGCGGGCGACCCGAGTCGGCCTTGCTCAAGCGGGGCGGCAGCGGCGGGAAGCGCATGAACGAGATCACCACCACGCCGAGCAGCGCCACCACCGCCAGCGCGAGGTAGGCGCCGGCAAAGGGCACCTCGAACCAGGTGCGCGTGCGGCTCGCCAGATTGGGGCCGAGCACCGCGCCGATCAAACCGCCCGCCAGCACCAGCGACACCGCTTTTTCGCGGTAATCGACCGCACTCAACTCGGCCGCAGCGAAGCGATAGAGCTGACCGTTGGCGCTGTAATAACCAGCGATCACGGTGGCAGCCACCAGCAGCCAGAAATTCTGGTCGAGCGCCGCGTAGGCACACAGCAACGCCGAGCCCAGCGCCACCAGCAGCCCGATCTGAAACGAGACCTTGCGGCCAAACGCGCTCTGGGTGCGCGCCACCAGCGGCGTGGACAGTGCACCGCCCACCACGTAACCCATCACCGGCAGCGTGGCCATCCAGCCCAGCGGCGCCAGGCTCAAGCCCACCAGCCCGTTGATCGCAATGAAGACCACGTTGTTGGTGAGAAACAGGCCTTGCGCGGCGGCCAGCAGCCAGAGGTTTTTGTTCATGTCAGTTTTTATTTGTACCTTGTGCCGCTGCAGGCCGGTGTCGTTCGTGTTGCCACCACGCCGGCACGGAGTGCAGTATGTGTCAGCTTGACGGCACTTTGACGACACTTGACAGTGCCACCTATTGCTCCGGCCCGCTGAAGTCTGAAGTCATTGAGCTGTCACCACGGGGTTGGATACTGAAATGAATGATGACTTCACAAGGCCGAATCTATAAATTGAACGAAGCGACCTCAAGCTTCCCGGCTTTTGTCCCGGCAGCACGGGAAATTCTTTTGTAACCATCGGCTCACTCTCCTCCCTTTCGCCTTCCCACAAGGAAATTCATGTCTTGGTTCGACCATGTCTCTGTGCGCCACAAGCTTCTTCTCCTCTGCGCTCTCTTTGCCACCGGCTTGCTGACTCTCGCCCTGATCACGGTCTGGGCGCTGCGAGATTCCAGTCAGCAAGTGCAGCAGCTGGTGCAGACCGAGCTGGCGGCTTCGTCTTTGCTGGGCGACGTGCGCGGTAGCCTGGGCAACATGCGTCGCTACGAGAAGGACCTGTTTCTCAACTTGGCCGATGAACAGGAACTGCAGCGATACCACAGCGCCTGGCAGGCTGCGGTGGCCGTTACGGTGACCAAGCTGGGCGAGCTCAATGCACTGGTCGGGTCGGCCGCGCAGGTGGAGATCCAGAAGATGGCCGACGGCATCGAGCGCTACCAAACTGCCGTCAACGCTATCCACACCAGCATCAGCCGGGGTGAAATCAACGATCCTTGGGCCGCCAACAAGCAGATGGTGCCGGCAAAGGCCAGCGTGCGCGCCGCCGACGAAGGTCTGGCCGGTCTCACCGATGCCATCACCCAGGCAGCCAGCGACCGCATGGCCGCCCAGGCGTCGGTGCAATCGCGCCTGCTTCTGGTCACCGTGCTAGTGGCCAGCACCGTACTGGCGCTTGCGCTCGGCGCAGGTTGGTTGATGGCGCATCGCATCAGCGGCCCGATTGAGTCGGCCGCGCGCGCCATGGAGCGCATGGCTGAGGGCGATCTGGGCGTTTTG
>JBLIJY010000138.1:0-6448 GCA_047636095.1 Hydrogenophaga sp.
GTGACCATCTGGCCCATTTTCATCAACGCCTTGATCACCTCGGAAGACTTCAGGCTCATCTTGTGGGCCAGCTCGCCCACGGTAATCGTCTCGGGCACATGCACCTCGATCGATTTGAACTCGGTTGGCGCCACAAAACTGCTGCGGCTGTCGCTGGTTGAATCGCGACCACCACGGCGCCCGCCACCGCCGCCACGCGGCCCGCCACGCCAGCTGGTGGAACGGCCCGCACCGGTATCGCCGCGGGTCTTGATTTCTTTTTTCTTCGCTGCGTCGTCTTTCCAGGTGGACGACAGGTTCTCGGACTTGACCTCTTTCTTGCCCGCCACAGCAGCGGTACCCGCCGCAGCCGCAGCGCCTGCGGGCTTGGCCCCCGGCGTGCCCGCTGGCTTGTGCAGCGTGCCCTTGAGAGGCGCAGGCGGTTCTGGCTTCTTGGCCACCATCGTCTTGGCTGGCGCGGCCATCATGGCGCGGATGCTGGCGGCCTCTTTTTCCGCCTTGTTACGGCGCTCCAGCAGATCCTGCGCACGCAGGGTTTCGGCTTGCTTGATTTCGGCACTGCGCTCCGCTGCGGCCAGTGCCTGCGACTCGCGCTCCAGGCTTTCTTCTTTGGCCTTGGCATGCTTTTGCGCCAACGTGGCTGGCTCTTCGGCAGGCGCATTGGTGGCTTCTGCCTGTTCGGCCTCTGCGATGGATTTGGCCAGCGCAGCGTCACGGGCGTCCTGCTCGGCTTGTGCTTGGCGGGCCTCTTCGGCCTCGCGGGCAGCGCGCTTGGCGGTCAGCTCCTCTTCCTGGATGCGCAGCAATTCGGCCTGACGGCGCGCTTCTTCCTCGCGACGAGCCAATGCCTCGGTGTCGACCGGAGGCTCAACAGGGGCGGGGGCAGGCACAGGTGCCGGCGTGGGTGCGGGCGCTGCCACAGGCTCGTCGTCACGTTTGATGAAGGTGCGTTTTTTGCGCACTTCAACCTGGATCGTGCGTGCACGCCCAGTGGCATCGGCTTGCTTGATCTCGCTGGTGGACTTCTGCACCAGCGTGATCTTTTTGCGCTCGCTGCTGGCCGTGCCATGGCTGGCTTTGAGATAACCCAACAGCTTTTGTTTGTCAGATTCAGAGACCGGGTCGGTCCCTGCGGCTTTGGGCACCCCAGCAGCGGAGAGTTGCTCCAGCAGTTGGGAGGTGGGCTTGTTGAGCTCGGCAGCCAATTCGGCGACGGTGGTACTTGTCATAGGGTCTTTTCTCCGCTGGGGCCTTCCGCTGTTCAGGGGGTGGATTGCGCTTGGTCACCGGCAAACCAGTGAGCGCGGGCCAGCATGATCAGCTTGGTGGCCTCTTCGGGTGCTTGGCCAGTGATATCGGTCAGCTCGTCGGTGGCCAAATCGGCCAAGTCATCGCGCGAATGCACGCCAGCTTCGGCCAGCTTGGCCATCAGTTCGGGGGTCACGCCCGCCAGGTCACGCAGCTCCTGCGACGTGGCTTCGACCTGCTCCTCATGGGCAATTTCCATGGTGAGCAAGGCATTTTTGGCGCGGGCTCGCAGCTCATTGACCGTGTCTTCGTCGAAGGATTCGATCTCCAGCATTTCCTGTAGCGGCACGTAGGCCACCTCCTCCAAGCTAGCGAAGCCTTCTGCAATCAGAATGTCGGCGATTTCTTGGTCCACATCGAGCTTGGCCATGAACACCGCGCGGATGCCATCGGCCTCTTCGGCCTGCTTCTGCGCGGACTCGTCGGCGGTCATGATGTTGATGCGCCAGCCGGTGAGTTCGGAGGCCAGACGCACATTCTGTCCACCGCGACCGATGGCAATAGCGAGGTTTTCCTCGTCGACCACCACATCCATCGCGTGGCGCTCTTCATCCACCACGATAGAGGAAACATTGGCCGGCGCCAGCGCACCGATCACAAATTGCGCTGGGTCTTCGCTCCACAGCACGATGTCCACCCGCTCGCCAGCCAGTTCGTTGGTGACACCGGTCACGCGCGAACCGCGCACACCAACGCAGGTGCCAATCGGATCGATTCGCTTGTCGTAGGAGAGCACGGCAATCTTGGCGCGCGAGCCGGCATCGCGGGCGCAAGCCTTGATCTCCAGCAGGCCCTGCTCGATCTCAGGCACCTCCAGGCGGAACAGTTCCACCATGAATGCGGGCGCCGAGCGCGATAGCAGAATCGGCGCACCGCGCAGCGTGAGATCCACCTCCGTGATGATGGCGCGCACGCGATCCCCCGTGCGAAAGTTCTCTTTGGGAATCGTCTCGCTACGACGCAGGCGGCCTTCAACGCGCCCGCTCTCGACGATCAGGTCGCCCTTGTCCATGCGTTTGACGGTGCCCACAAAAATCTTGTCGCCACGCGACATGAAGTCGTTGAGCAACATCTCACGCTCGGCATCGCGGATCTTTTGCAGGATCACCTGCTTGGCCGCCATCGCACCAATGCGGCCGATCGGCACACTGTCGACCGGCTTTTCGATGAAATCACCCTCCTCGATGTCCTCGAGCTCGTCGCGCGCATCGGTTAGCAATTCTTCGGCATCCGGGTTCTGCAGGCCCGCCTCGTCAGGCACCACCAACCAACGACGGAAGGTATCGTAAGCACCCGTATCGGGGTCAATCGCGACCCGAATGTCCACCTCACCCTTATAGAGTTTTTTGGTGGCCGAGGCCAGCGCCAGCTCGACCGCGCCCAACACGACGTCACGCTCCACGTTTTTCTCGCGGGAGATGGCATCAATCAACATCAGCATTTCGCGGTTCATTTCACTCGCCAACCTTTCCGGGTGTCTTCTTGGAAATCACAATTCTTGCCCCTCAGGCACTGGGCCCCGCCGCAGCGCGGCCTTTGAAACTCACAATCGGCGCTAAGCGCGCTTGCTGCACATCGTCCAGCACAAAATCAAGCGCCTGCAGCGCAGCCGGCACGCGCTTCTTGCTCACACGCTGGCCCGGCTTGGACTCGGGCTCGTCGCTCCAGACCAAGCGCCACTGCACCCCATCTTCAGCACGCTCTAGCGTGCCGCGAAACTTCTTGCGGCTGGCCGACACCTCCGTACCGGTCACGCCAATCCGGGTCTTGAGGGTGATATCCACCACGTGCCCCACAAAGCGCTGGTAATCCAGCTCGCGGCGCAGCGGGCGATCGATACCAGGCGACCCCACTTCCAAGCGCCGATATTCCAAGCCTTCGACCTCCAGCAGGTACTGCAGCTGGCGGGTGATTTTTTCGCAATCCTCAACCGTCACAAACCGCTCCACGGCAGCTTCGGCGGGCGCTGGGGGCTGCCAAGGCCAGTCAATCGTGACGCGCAACAGACCGCCAGCGGAGCGCTCGAGGTCCACTAGGTCAAAACCCAGTCCGGTGACGGTTTGCTCGACGGTTTGTTGCCAGGCCATTCGGTAGAGGTCTTCGGTCCTAATCGGTGCGGTGTTGTGCACACGTCGGTGAGCGCCAAAAAAGCACCCACCATGAAAAACGTTCGGCCAAAAAAAATGGGCCGGTAGTTACCCGCCCAATTGGTCGTGAAGACGTGATTATAGCTCGGAAAATGACCTGCTGGCAATCGAGCAGCCAGGGCACCAAGAGGCTGAGCGCTCAGATACCCAGAAACCACTGAATGAGGTTCTTTGCCAGAAAACCCAGCATGCCGAAGGACAGCACCAAAAACAAAATGAAGGTGCCGAACTTGCCCGCTTTAGACTCTCGCGCCAGATTGAGCACGATGAACAGCATGTACAAAATGAAGGCACCAACGCCGAAGGTCAGGCCAAACTGGGCGATCTGCGCTTCGGTGTAGCCCAATAGGGTGGCTTGCATCGGTGAGCCTCAGCGTGTACCCGCACCATCGGCGGGCAGGCTGTTGAGATCACGGTAGGCGTGCCAACTGGCATGCGCGATCCACGGGACGATCACGATCAGGCCCAGCAACGCGGTCACCATCCCCAAGCCGACCAACAGCACGATCAGTATGGCCCAGGCGACCATGGGCCCGGGGTGGTCGGCCACCGCGCGCCAGCTCGCCCCAACCGCGCTCATGACCGAGGCGCGGGTGTCCACCAGCATGGGCAGCGCCACCACCGAGGAGGCAAATACCGGCGCTGCCAGCAGGGCACCGAGCAAGAGCCAGGCTTCGAACAGGCCGACTTCGCGCACCAGCACCACCTGGCGCAGGAAATCGGCTGGCTTCTGGATCGGCACTGGCGACCAAAGCGTAATCAGCCCGGCTGAGGTCAGTACCCAGCCGGTTCCCGCCAAACCCAGCAGCAGCCCGAAGATCACCAGCCGGCGATCACCCGAGCGCCAGAGCGAGACCACCTCGGCCATGCCCACGCGGCGCCCGCTCTCAAGGGCGCGGCTCACTTGGTAAAGGCCAGTGGCCAGAATGGGCGCAACGATCAGGAAACCCGAAAATGCACCAGCGAGCAGCCAGAATTTTTCACCTGCCACCCAAAGCAACAGCGCGCCAAAGGCGGTCAGTAAAAAGCCGTGGAACAAGCCAGGCAACGGATTTCGCCGCAAATCGGACCAGCCCAGCGTCAACCAACGCGCTGGCGAGGCCAAACTCACTGGCGGGCGAGCCGCAGCCAAGGGAGCGATGGAGGAATGGGGTTCAAGGCTCATGGCGACGGGTCGGGTGGCGGCGAACAGCCAGTGGGGTCTATAACGGCGTGCCCACCGATGGTGGCATGACAAAGATCAAACGTCGACAGGCAGCCCATCTGAAGCAGGACGATAACGCAAGCGCGTGCCAACAGCTGCATCGGGGAAAGCGCCGCGTCCCAAGAGGCGCCTGGGCTGCCCGAGCGCTCAGACCGCTGACTGCACCAGCATTCGGGTGTAGGGGTGCTGCGGCGTCACAAGCACCTGTTCCACCGGGCCTCGCTCAATCACCGCACCGTCTTTCATCACCAGCACCTCGTGGGCCATGGCACGGATCACGTCCACGTCGTGGGTGATGAACAAGTAGCTCAGTCCGCGTTCGCGCTGCAGGCGCTGCAACAAGGCCAGCACCTGTTTTTGCACCGTCACGTCCAGCGCGCTGGTGGGCTCGTCGAGCACCAGCAACTCGGGGCTGACGATCAGGGCCCGCGCAATCGCCAGGCGCTGGCGCTGGCCACCCGAGAACTCGTGCGGATAGCGCTGCAGCCAGCCGCTGCCCTGACGGGGATCATCCACCAAGCCCACATCGGCCAGCGCGGCGATCACCCGCTCGCGACGCTCGGCAGCCGTGCAGGCCGGCTGATGAACCAGGAGACCTTCCCCCACGATCTGCTCCACCGTCATCCGGGGCGAGAGCGAGGAAAAAGGGTCTTGAAACACCACCTGAATGCGCTGGCGCAGCGCTTTTGCCTGACCGCTGCGTTGCGCCTCAAGCCAGTCGGTGCCAGCCACACGCAGGCTGCCCTGGAACGGCAGCAACCCCAGCGCCGCCAGAGCCAGCGTGGACTTGCCCGAACCCGACTCGCCAATGACACCCAGCGTCTGCCCCGGCGCAATCTCCAGATCGGCGCCCTGCACCGCCACGAACTCACCCTGTTTGAACCAGCCGCGCAGACCCGGTATCGGCACCGGGTAGCTCACCCGCAGGCCGCGTGCGCTCAGCACCGATTGGCCAGCGATGGGCGCCGTCTCGGTCACATCGCGTTCGGGCTGGCTGGCCAACAACTTGCGTGTGTAAGCGTGTTGCGGCTCGGCAAACACGCGCGCCACGTCGCCAGTTTCCACCAGATGCCCGCGCTCCATCACCGCAATGCGGCTGGCGAAACGGCGTACCAGGTTGAGGTCGTGCGTGATCAGCAGCACGGCCATGCCGTGCTGTCGTTGCAGGTCGCTCAGCAGGTCGAGGATTTGCCCGCGCAAGCTCACATCGAGCGCGGTGGTCGGCTCGTCGGCCAACAGCAGTTTCGGCGCGCTGGCCAGTGCCATCGCGATCATCGCGCGCTGGCGCTGGCCGCCGCTGAGCTGGTGCGGGTAGGCCTGGGCCCGGCGTGCCGGCTCGGGAATGCCGGTGGAAGCCAGCAGCTCCACGCTCGCGGCTTGCGCCTGGCGCGCGGTCAGGCCTTTTTTGAGCTGCAACACCTCACCGATCTGCGCACCCACCGTGTACAGCGGGTTGAGCGCGGTCATCGGCTCCTGGAAGATCATGGCCACCTCGTCGCCACGCACACCGCGCAGCTGGCGCTCGGTCATTTGCAGCAAATCGCGGCCTTCGAGCAGCACGGCGCCCGATACCTCGGCGTTTTGCACCAAGCGCAGCAAAGACAGGGCTGAGACCGATTTACCCGAACCCGACTCGCCCACCAGGGCCAGACGCTCGCCAGCGGCGATTTCGAAGTCAATGCCGTGCACCACCTCTTGGCCACCGAAGCTCACTCGCAGATTGCGAACTTCGAGCAAGGCAGCAGCGCGGTCCACCGCCGGGCCGCGCCAAGGCGGGTCAGCCCCAGGA
>JBLIJY010000139.1:0-6447 GCA_047636095.1 Hydrogenophaga sp.
CGCACCCGAAAACCAACACAAAATTTTCTCAGGCTTTACCCAGGCCGAGGCCTCCACCACCCGGCGTTTTGGCGGCACCGGGCTGGGTTTATCGATCTCGCGCCGGCTGATCGAGATCATGGGTGGGCAGCTGCAGCTGGAAAGCGCCGTGGGCCAAGGCAGCACCTTCTCGTTCAGCGTGGTGCTGCCGGTGGTGGAGCCCACCGCCGAGACGAGTACCACGCAGCTCACCTCGGCCCCATGGTGCACTCCGGGCCTGCCGGTGCTGGTGGTGGACGACAACCCGGTGGCCAGAGAACTGATGGCCAACATGGGCGACTCTTTGGGCTGGAGCTTGGAAACCGCTGACAGTGGCGAAGCCGCGCTGGCGCGCATCGCCGAGCGCAATGCCCAAGGCAATCCGTACCAAGCGGTTTTTGTCGACTGGATGATGCCCGGCTTGGACGGCTGGCAGACCAGCGCGCGCATCCGCTCTTTGCTGGCCGGCGCTAGCGATTCCATCGCTTCGCCCTTGATCATGATGGTCAGCGCCCACGGCCGTGAAATGCTGTCGCAGCAAACCACCGAGGTCCAAAACCTGATCGACGGCTATCTGGTCAAGCCAGTGACCGCCTCGATGCTGCTCGATGCGATGCAATTAGCCATTGAGCCCGACGGTGCAACGGCCAGCGCCCGCTTAACCGGTCAGGCGGCCGACCATGGGGTGCAGCAGCCCCTGGCTGGCCTGCGCATCTTGCTGGTGGAAGACAACGCCATCAACCAGCAGGTGGCCGAGGAGTTGCTCAGCGGCCAAGGCGCGGCGATTGACATTGCCGACAACGGGCTGCGCGGTGTGGAAGCGGTGCAGGTCGCCCTGGCCACCGGCAGACCCTACGACGCGGTGCTGATGGACATGCAAATGCCGGTGATGGATGGCCTCACGGCCACGCGCGACATTCGCACCCGCCTCGCCGTGGCCGATTTGCCCATCATCGCCATGACCGCCAACGCCATGGCCAGCGATCGCGAGGCCTGCCTGGCCGCTGGCATGAACGACCACGTCGGCAAGCCCTTTGACCTGGAGCAGTTGGTCGCCATCCTGTTGAAATGGACGCGCGGTGCATCGGCCGCTGACGCGGCACAGGCGCTGGCCCCGCTGCCTGGCGCCACCGAAGCCGAAGCCCAAACCCGGGTCCCCCAGGCCGAAGCCGCCACCCGCCCAGCAGTGCCCAACGGCACCGCCACCGCCATCGGTACCGCTGTGCTCAACCGCAAGGGTGCACTGCAGCGTGTGGGGGGAAGCACCAGCTTGCTGAACCGCCTGAGCACCCAGTTTCTGGTCGATCTGCCGGGCATGGTGCAGGCCTGCGAAGCGATCTTGCAACCCGAACAAAAAGACGCAGCCTTGCGGGCGTTGCACTCGCTCAAAGGGGTGGCAGCCACCATTGGCGCCGATGCGCTGGCCGACGCCGCCGGCGAGACGAAGCAGCGTGGCAAGTCTGGCTTGGTGGTAAACCTGGATCAACTGCGCCAAGTGGTCGCGCAGACCCAGCAGGCTCTGCTTCACATCGGCATTGCCACACCCATGGTGCCTGCCACCCAAGACCAGACCAGCAGCGAGTCTCAACCCGCCCTGAGCGCAGCGCAGCGCGACCTGCTGGAACGCCTGCTGCCCTTGCTGGGGGCGTCTGATATGTCGGTTTTTGACGCCATGGAGGCGCTGCTGACTCACGCACAGGGTGACTCCCAACACTGGGCCGCGCTGGACAGCGAAGTGCAGGCGATGGCCTTCGATCGGGCCGCGCAGTTGGTGCGGCAATGGCTGCGTTGAACCCCAGCCCATTGCACAACCCCCAAGCCCAATGAACCACCATTTAGATCAACTGATTGCCAACCGGGGTCACAAGCCCAAGATGCTCGTGGTCGATGACCAGGCCATCAACATCCGGGTGATCCACAGTTTGTTCAAGAGCCAGTTCGACGTCATCATGGCCATGAATGGTGAGCAGGCATTGAGCCAGGCCGAACAGCACCGCCCTGATCTGATCATTTTGGACGTGATGATGCCCGACATGGATGGCTACGAGGTGTGTCGCCGCCTGAAGGCCAACCCCGCTACCCGCGCCATTCCGGTGGTGTTTGTCACCGCGCACAACGATCCCGCAGATGAAATACAAGGCATTTTGCTGGGCGCCATCGACTTCATCAGCAAGCCCATCAACGCCGTGCTGGTGGAGGCCAGGATGAAAACTTACATCACCTTCAAGTTGCAAACGGACTTGCTCCGATCCATGGGAGCGTTGGATGGCTCCACTGGTGCCGCCAGTGGCAAGCGCGCCGACGAATAGCGCCAGGAGTCCGCCGGACTTCAACCGCTCAGGCACCGATCGCCAGCCCTGAGCCCTATCGCGACCCATCGCGACGCATCACGCGCGCCGCAACACCTCGGCCTGGGGCCGTTTGAGCAGCGCTTTGAGCCAAGGCGGCTCGAAGTGGCGTTGCACCGTGATGGCGTAAAAACTCTCTTGCAGGTCGGGCACCACCGCGTACTCCACCAGCTCGCCGCTTTTCAGCTCGTCTTGCACCACCACCGTGGGCAGCAACGCCACACCGCCCGAATCGCGCGCCAATAGGCGCAGCAAGGCCATGTCGTCCACCTCGGCGCGCAGCGTGTAGCGAATGCCGAGCTGGTCGCACAGCAAATCAAAACCCGCGCGGATGTCGCTGCCTTGCCCGGGCAACAGCAGCGGCACCGAAGCCAGGTCTTCAGGAAAGCGAAACGCCCGCCGACCCTGGCGCTTGGGGCCAACCAGGCTGATCGGCTGGCGCGCAATGCGCCGACAGCGCCACGGGTCGTCGGCGCTGCTGTGCACCCGCTGGTTGGACAGCACGATATCCACCGTGTGCACCCGCAGGCGACCGAGCAGCTCGGTGAGGCTGCCCGACTGCAACACCAGCGCCACATCGGCGCGCGCCAGCAGAGGTGCCAAAAAATTCTCTTGAAAATTGCGCGACAGCGTGGCCACCGCGCCAATGCGCATCACCTCGCGCTCCCTGCGGCGCCCGTCGCGCAGCAACGCCATCAGCTCGGCGCCCGAGGTGAAGATGGATTCGGCGTAGCTCAGCGCGAGCTGCCCGGCCTCGGTGAGCACCAGGCTGCGGCCCTGGCGCTCAAACAGGGCTTGCCCGAGCTGTTCTTCGAGCTGCTTGATCTGCGTGGAGAGCGCCGACTGCGACACATGCAGCAGGGCCGCCGCGCGGGTGAGATTGCCCTCTTTGGCGACCGCCCAGAAGTAGTGCAGGTGGTGGTAATTCAGGCGTTGCATGGTGTTTATTGTTCTTTAAAAAAGAACGTTTTATCAACAACAATGAATTTTACAGAATATAAAAATGGGGGCAAAGTCCCCCTATCCCGCTTTTCTTGGGCAATGCGCCATCGGCCCCCCCCCCCCCCACCCAGCGGTGCTCACCACAAAATCCCACTCCATGACCCAAGCCCTTTTGCCCACACTCCCGCTCGGCCAGGCCTTGCTGCTGCTGGCCCCAATCGCCACCCTCGCCTTGGCCGCGCTGGCGGCCGCTCGCAGCACTGCGCCAGCCTGGGGTTTGGCGCGTGGTGCCAGTTCTGCCGCCCTGTTGCTCAGCCTGGCCAGCGCGCTGATGCTGGCGTTGGCCCAGCCTGGCCAGGCCTGGGGCCTGCGGATCGACGCCATCGGCGCCACCGTGTTGCTGCTGGTGAGTTTTGTCGGCTGGTGCATCGTGCGTTACTCGCAAACCTACCTCGCCGCCGAGCCGGGCGAAGCGCGCTATGTGTCCTGGTTGCTGGCCACGCTGGCTGCGGTGGTGGTGGTGGTCACCAGCAACCACCTGCTGCTCACCGCACTGGCCTGGATGGCCACCAGCTTCACGCTGCACCGGCTGCTCACCTTTTTCTCGACACGGCCCGCTGCGCAGGTGGCGGCACACAAAAAATTCATCGTCGGCCGTGTGGCCGATGGCTGCATGTTCGCCGCCACCGGCCTGTTGTTTGCCGCTTTCGGCACCTTGCAGATCGACCAGCTGTTGCTGGCGGCCACGCAAGCCCCGGCGCTGCCGCTCACCGCACAAATCGCCACGCTGCTGGTGGTGGTGGCGGTGCTGCTCAAAACCGCGCAGCTGCCGTTCCACGGTTGGCTGATCCAGGTGATGGAAGCCCCCACGCCGGTCTCGGCCCTGTTGCACGCCGGGGTGGTGAACCTGGGCGGTTTTGTGCTGATCCGCCTCGCGCCGCTGGTGGCCGAGCTGCCGCTGGCGATGGGCCTGCTGGTGGTGGCCGGCGCCACCACAGCGGTGATCGCCGCGCTGGTGATGACCACGCGCATCAGCATCAAGGTGATGCTGGCCTGGTCGACCACCGCACAAATGGGTTTCATGGTGATGCAGTGCGGTCTGGGGCTGTGGGAAATGGCGCTGCTGCACCTGGTGGCGCACTCGCTCTACAAAGCCCATTGCTTCCTCGCCGCCGGCGGCACCGTGCGCCAGAACCAGGTGCGCCAACTCGCGCCCGCCGCTGCGCCACCCAGCGCCGGCCAACTGCTGCTGGGTGCGCTGGCCGCGCTGGTCATGACCGCCGCCGCCGCGCTCGGCCTGCAAGCCGCCGGGGTGGACAGCGGCGCCACGCCCGCCCTATGGGTCATGGGCGGCATCCTCACGCTGGCGCTGGTGCCGCTGCTGCAGTCCACCGGCCAAGCGGCGATGGGCCTGCTCAAGCTGGCCAGCAGCGCGTTCTTGCTCGCGGCCATTTACTTTGGCTTGCACGCCTGGCTCGCCACCTGGGCGAGCCCCGCCGCACAGGTGCCTGGGATGGTGGGTGCGGTGGTGGTGGCGCTCGCGTTTGCCGCGCTCTTCCTGTTGCAAAGCGCGCTGGCCATGAAGCCCCTGGGGGCTCTGGCCGCGCGGCTGTACCCGGCGTTTTACGGCGGTCTGTTCCTCGACGAAAAGTTCAGCCGCTGGGCGTTTCGCCTCTGGCCGTTGCGAGCGCACGAGGCACACCGACCCGGCACGACCACACCGCTGTCGACCCTCCACACCTAACGCCCGATTTTCTTGCCGAGTCCCCACACCATGAACGCTCCTGTCGACCTGCCATTCAACAACACCCTCGGCGTGGCACAAGCCGTTGCCCAGGCCTGCGAGCGCATTGCGCCCACCTGGCCGCTCGACCAGTTCATCGCGGTCAACCCCTACTGGGGCTGGCTCAGCGCGCCCGCACCGCAGGCCGCCGCTGCGCTGGGCGCACTCGCGGGCACCCGACTCACGCTGTCGCGCGCTGCTTTCGTTGAGCACTGGGCCGCTGGGCGGCTCCAGGGCGAGCATCTGCAAGCCGCGATCGATCGCCAGCGCAGCCCGCTCAACACCAGAGAACTCATCGGTGCCCTGCACGCACCCGAGCCGCCGCTGCGCGCCCTGCCCTTGCTCACCGAGCGCATACAGACGTTGCTGCCCGCCGCACCGCTGCCTTGGCGCGATTTGGTCACACACCAGATCAGCCAGCACTGCGCCGCTTTCTTCGACGCCGGCCAGGCCCGCTGGGGCATGGACCGGCGCGCTGGTCTGCTCGCCACCTGGCAGCGCCAGATCGCCGCCGACCAAGGCCTGCCCTGGCATCAGAGCCAACGCGCGCTGGCCGCGCGCATCGCAGCGCTCCCCAGCGACCCGCTGCTGCTGATCAGCGAGGCGCTGCAAACCCTGGGCATTCCCGAGACAGCCCGCACCCATTACCTGAGCGCCCTGTTGATGAGCATCAACGGCTGGGCCGCCTGGTGTGCGTTTGAGCGCTGGCAGGCGCGGCTGGGTGGGGGTGACGACGACCAGATCGTGCACCTGCTGGCGATCCGGCTGGCTTGGGAAGTGCTGCTGCACAGCGACGCGGTTGCCGCCAGCGCGAGCGCGCTCACCGGCAACGGCTGGGCCGAGCAATGGGCAGGGGCCGACGCCGAGATCGCCCGCCACCACGCCGCGCAAGCCATCGACTGGCTGCTGCAAGACGCGCTGGAGATCGCCCACCAGCAGCCGCTGTGTGACGGCCTGCTGGCCGCGCTGCAACAGCCCGCGCTCACACCGAGCACGCCCGATATGCAAGCCGTGTTCTGCATCGACGTGCGCTCCGAGGTGCTGCGCCGCCACCTGGAAGCCGCCGCGCCCGGCATCGCCACCCGAGGCTTCGCCGGCTTCTTCGGCCTGCCGATTGCGTACAGCCCGGTGGGCAGCGCGCTGACCCGCCCGCAACTGCCCGGCCTGCTCGCGTCTGCCATCACGGTCAGCGAAACCCCCGCCACCAACGAAAAAGGCCTGGGCCAGGCACTGGCCGAACGGCGCCAGGGCGCGCTCGCCTGGCGCCAGCGCTGGGCCGATCTGCGCGCGGCCGCCGCCTCGGGCTTCAGCTTCGTGGAAACCTGCGGTCTCGCCTACGGCCCCAAGTTGCTGAAA
>JBLIJY010000140.1:0-6414 GCA_047636095.1 Hydrogenophaga sp.
TGTCTCATTAAGGCGCAAGCATGGAAAACAACAATCGCAGGGGCGCGTGACCGCGCCGTTCGCTAGACCCCCTCCTGGCTTCGCCTAGCAAGGGGAATGCGCTCACACTTGTTCAAGGTGTTGCCCGCCCAGCCTTGATCACCCGAGCGGTTGCCACATGCGAACGAGCGAGGGCGCCGTCCACGAACCCTTTGGGCACCTGTTGCTTGGGCGCGCGCTTGCTGGTTGCCAACTGTCTGGGCTTGAGGCGAGCGGCCAGCCGCAACAAGCGATCCATAAGCTGGCACGGCGCCAAGGCGCCCACTTGCGGCAGATGCTCGGGCGGCAATGCCAAAGCCATCGCCTCACAACCACTGTTGATCTCCACCGTCAGGTGGAAGGCCTTCATCGAGAGGCTGCAGCGCTGCGAGAAGGCCGGCGTCGAGAGGGTCTGGGGCGTCTGAGGGCGAAGCCCCAAGCTGTTGGGTTCGAGGCTGCGGGGGCCTGCGTCTGATCGGCCATCAAGGCCCGAAGATGGCGTTGGGCAGGGCCAGGGTGATCGCCGGGATGTAGGTGATCATGACCAGGAACACCAGCAGCACCGACAGCCAGGGCAGCGCAGCTCGGGTCACCTGCATCAGGTTCATTTTGGTCACCCCGGCGGTCACGAACAGGTTGAGCCCCACCGGCGGTGTCACCATACCGATCTCCATGTTCACCACCATGATCACGCCCAGGTGAATCGGGTCGATGCCGAGCTGGCTCGCGATCGGGAACAGGATGGGCGCCAGGATCAGGATCACCCCGGTGGGCTCCATGAAGGCGCCCGCCACCAGCAACAAGACGTTGACGATGATCAGGAACATCCAGGGCTCCATGCCTACCGCCAGAATGTGCTCGGCAATCGTCTGCGGGATGCGCTCGGTGGTGAGCACGTGGGCGAACAGCAGCGCGTTGGCCACGATGAACATCAGCATCACGGTGGTTTTGGAAGATTCCAAAAACACCTCGGGCAGTTGCTTAAAGCCGATGTCGCGGTAGATGATCACCGCCACAAACAAAGCGTAGACGGCCGACACCGCTGCCGCTTCGGTGGGCGTGAACACACCGCCATAAATGCCGCCCATGATGATCACCAGCAGCGCCAGGCCCCACATGGATTCGCGCAGCGCCTTCAACACCTCGCGCAGCGGTGCCTTGGGCGGCGGCGTGAGCTGCAACTTGCCAGCGCGCCACCACACCGCAGCCATCAACATGGCGCCCAGCAGCAGGCCCGGCACCACGCCGGCCATGAACAGACGGCCCACCGAGACTTCGGTCACGGCGGCGTAGACCACCATCACGATCGAGGGCGGGATCAGGATGCCCAGCGTGCCGGCGTTGCAGATCACGCCCGCAGCGAACTCCTTGGTGTAGCCGTTCTTCACCATGCCAGCGATCACGATCGAGCCGATCGCTACCACCGTGGCCGGGCTGGAGCCCGAGACCGCAGCGAACAGCATGCAAGCCAGGATCGAGGCAATCGCCAGACCCCCGCGCATGTGGCCAACAGCCGAGATGGCAAACGTCACCATGCGCCGCGCCACGCCGCCCGTGGACATCAGGTTGCCCGCCAGCACGAAGAACGGAATCGCCAGCAGCGTGTAGTGCTCGCTGGTCTCGAACAGCTTGATCGACATCGAAGCCAGCGAGTCCTGCGAGAAAAAGAAGATGGTGATCAGGCTGGATAGACCCAGGCTGATCGCCACCGGCATGCCCAGGGCCAGAAACACAAACAGGCCGACAAACAGGATCAGGGTGGTCATGCTGCTTCCTCCTTGGCCTGGAGCTTCATCGCGTCGGCCGCTTCGTCGGCCAGGTTCAGGCTGGTGCTCTTGCCCGTGATGAGGTTCCACAGAATCTGCAGGAAGCGAAAAGCCACCATCGCGTAGCCGATGGGCATCACGATCAGCACTTGCCAGCGCTCGATCGGCATGTCATCGAATTCGATCGCCACATCTCTCATCTTGCTCACGTACTCGATGGAGCCCGCCATCACGAAGCCCACATATACCAGACACAGCAGCACCACAACGATGGCGGTGGCGCGCCGCTGCGCGGGGGGCAGCAGCTTGACCAGCGCGTCCACGCCGATGTGGGAGCCCACACGAACGCCGTAGGAAATACCAATGAAAATCATGATCGCAAAGCACACCGTGGTGAGCTCAAGATTCCATGAAAAATTGGTGTTGAAGATGTATCGGCGCACCACCTGCATGAAGGCCAGCGAGGTCATCGCCAGCAGCATGAGGGACATGATCCACTCTTCGAGTCGGTCTAGAATTTTCAGCATGATGGGTCCTGAAAAAACCCCGGACTCGTCCGGGGTTCCAAGGGATGGGGCCTAGCAGGCCGTTTACTTGTTCGACTTCTGGGCAGCCTGAATGAGATCGGCGCCGATCTCGCTCTCGAACTGCTTCCACACCGGCTGCATCGCGGTGCGCCAGGCGCTCAGGTGTTCTTTGCTCATGGGCAGCACCTTGCCCTTGTTGTCGGCGATCACCTTGGCGCGGAAGTTGGCGTCTTCGTCGTTGGCGACCTTGTTGCCGAACTTGATCGACTCGGTCATGGCTTCGCTCAGGCCCTTGCGCACGTCGGCTGGCAGGCCGTCCCACCACTTGGTGTTGGTGATGACCATGTAGTCGAGCACGCCGTGGTTGCTCTCCATGATGTAGCCCTGCACCTCATGGAATTTCTTGCTGTAGATGTTGGACCACGGGTTCTCCGCACCATCGACCACGCCGGTCTGCAGCGCCTGGTAGACCTCGGCGAAGGCGAGCTTCTGCGGGTTGCCGCCCACCGCCTTGAACTGCGCTTCCAGCACGTCAGACGCCTGGATGCGGAATTTGAGGCCTTTCGCGTCACCGGGCATACCCAGCGGCTTGTTGGCCGAGAGCTGTTTCATGCCGTTGTGCAGGTAGCCCAGGCCAGTGATGCCCTTTTTGTTCATGGAGCTCAGCAGCGCCTGGCCGTCTTTGCTGGCCTGGAAACGGTCAACCGCTGCCAGGTCGGTGAACAGGAACGGCAGGTCAAAAATCTGCAGCTTGGGCGTGTACTTGCCGAACTTGGCCAGCGAAGGCGCAATGATCTGCACGTCGCCCAGAATCAGCGCTTCCATTTCTTTGCCATCACCAAACAGCTGGCTGTTGGGGAACACCTGTACCTCGACCTTGCCGGGCAACTTCTTCTCGGCCAGTTCCTTGAATTTCAAGGCCGCCTGGCCCTTGGGGGTGACGTCGGCCACCACGTGGCTGTATTTGATGACGATGGGCGCGGCGTGGGCACTGAGGCCGGCAGCCACCAAGGCAGCAGCAAAAACAAGTTTCAATTTCATGGGATGTCTCCAAGTTTGTGTGAGGGTCAAGCGACGCCCGCAAGCGTAGGCGGCGCCTTGCGCGTTGCCAACTGTGGCGTTCAACAGCCGGGTAAACCCTGGTCAAGCCCCGAATGGATCAAGAACCTTGCGCTACCGACCGTCCAGAATGGACGGCATCCGTGCAGCGGACATGCGCGTGGCAAGCCCTTTTTTTGAACGCTTGAAGTCCAGCGCACTCCAAGATAATCTGCAACATCCTGAATTTCAACGCCATACCATGGACATCAATAAACGCAACAACGTCACCACCTTGGGCGACAGCGGGCCGGTCATTCTGTTTGCCCACGGGTTTGGCTGCAGCCAGTCGATGTGGCGCGGGATCACGCCCGCTTTCGCCGCCACACACCGCCAAGTCTTGTTTGACTATGTGGGCAGCGGCCAGTCGCAGCTATCGGCTTTCAGCGCCGCTCGCTACAGCAGCCTGGACGGCTATGCGCAAGACGTGCTTGATGTGTGCGACGCGCAAGGGCTGCAAAGCGGCGTCACATTCGTGGGCCATTCGGTCAGTTGCAGCATAGGCTTGCTGGCTTCGATTGCCCGCCCCCACTTGTTTGATCGCTTGATCTTGGTGGGGCCCACGCCGTGTTTTTTGAACGATCCGCCGGATTACGCCGGTGGCTTTGAGCGCGCCGATCTAGAAGGCCTGCTGACACTCATGGACCAAAACTACATCGGCTGGGCCAACTACCTGGCGCCCGTGGTGGCAGGTGCCGCGCAGGGCGAGGGGTTGGCCAGCGAGTTCTCCGACAGCTTTCGCTCCACCGACCCGGTGGCGATGCGGGTGTTTGCACAAACCACCTTTTTCGCTGACAACCGGGGCGACCTGCCCCAGGTGTCTCGCCCTTGCCTGATTCTTCAACACCAAGAAGACAGCTTGGTTCCTCTCTCGGTGGGTGAGTATTTGAACAAGCAACTGAAGGGCAGTACCTTGGAGGTCATGAATGTGGCGGGTCACGCGGCGCACATGAGTCACCCCGCGCTGGTGATCGATGCCATGCAGCGCTGCATGAACAAAGAACCTGTTTGATCCAATGCCCTTTCCGTGCGCCACCGCGATCACCTCGGTCAACGGCCTTTTTTTATGTGTCAATGACGAGTTATTGCAGGTGCTGGGCGGCGATGCTGCGCACTGGGAAAACCAAGCTTTGGCGAGCGCGTTGCCACTGCCTGGCCGAATTTTTCTTCGAACCCATTTGTGGCCTCTCCTCAGGACGTCAGGCGAATTGCGCGAAGTGTCCTTGAATCTGCTCACCAAAGACCAGCGTTTGGTACCGGTTTTGGTCAATGCCCGATTGGGTCGCCACGACAATATCGAATGCGTTGATTGGGTCTTTTTCGTGTCGCAGGAACGCACTCGATTTGAAGCAGAGCTGATCAAATCCCGGGAACTGGCGCAAACCCTGGCGGCGGATCTGGCCAGGGCCCATGTTTCTTTGGAGCGAGCGGGGCGCTTGGCTGGCGTGGGCGCTTGGAGCTTGGAGTTGGAAACAGCCCAGGTGGACTGGTCCAACGAAACCTGCCGCATTCATGAGGTGCCGTTGGGACACCGCCCCACACTGGATCAGGCCATTGGCTACTTCGCACCCGCTGAACAGCCTGTGATTCGCCAGGCGGTGGCCCAATGCGTTGCCGAGGGCACGCCCTGGGATTTAGAGCTGGAGATGCAAACCGCCACAGGGCGCTGCATTTGGGTTCGTGCAGTGGGTGAAGTTGAGTATCAAGATCAAGCCAATCGGTTGAAGCCGGTGCGGCTGATCGCCGCGTTTCAAGACATCACGGCGCGTCAGGCGGCCGAGCAAGCGCTGCGCGATGCGAAGCAGGCGGCGGAGGTGGCCAGCGCCGCCAAGAGTTCGTTCCTGGCGAACATGAGCCACGAAATCCGCACGCCCTTGAACGCGGTGATCGGGGTCACGCATCTGCTGGCCGATTCGGGCTTGAACGAGGACCAGCAGCAACTGGTGAGCAAGGCGCAGTTGGCCGGGCGCTCGCTGCTGGACATCGTCAACGACGTGCTCGACCTCGCCAAGATCGAGGCGGGCGAGATGGCGCTGGAAGCGCTGATGTTTCGGCCCGATGAACTGCTGGCCGAGTTGCAAGCGGTGTACGAACCCCAGGCCCAGGCCAAATCGGTGAGTTTGGCGGTTCAGGTTGCGCCCGAGGCGCTGATCTGGCTGCTGGGTGACAGCACACGGCTGCGGCAGATGCTCACCAACCTGATCGGCAACGCGCTGAAGTTCACGAGCGCTGGCAGCGTCAAGGTGCAGGTGGGTCTGACCGAGCGCAGCGAACGGCAGGCTTGGCTGCGCGCCAGCGTGCGCGACACGGGCATTGGCATCGCACCCGAAGCACAGGCCCAGCTGTTTCAGCCTTTCACTCAGGCCGACGCTTCCACCACACGCCGCTTTGGCGGCACCGGGCTGGGCCTGTCCATCGTGCGCCGGCTGGCGCAACTCATGGGCGGTGACGTGGGGCTCAACAGCGAGGCAGGTCTGGGCAGCGAGTTCTGGATCGAGGTGCCGATGGCGCTGCCCAGCCCCGAAGAAACCACCGCGGCGGTGAGTGGCAAGCTGGAGGTGGCGGTGGTGGATGACAACCTCAATGACCGGCTGGCGCTGGCGGCGGTGACACGCGCCTTGGGCTGGCACGTCACGCTGTTTGAGTCGGGTGCAGACCTGGTGCACCAAATGGAGCGACGTCAACAGAACGCGCAGCCGCTGCCCGACGCCGTGCTCGTGGACTGGCAGATGCCCGGTATGGACGGACTGCAGACACTGAAGGCACTGACCATTGCACTCGGTCCCGAGCGACTGCCCACCGCATTGATGATCTCCAGCTTCGAGCGCGAGACCATCGTCTCTGCAGACCAGGAACACTTGGCGAATCAGGTGCTGGCCAAACCGATCGGCGCTGCGGCGCTGTTCAACGCCGTCAACAGCGGCGTCGCACGGCACACGGGCAGCACCGCCAAGGTGATCGAGTCCACCCGGCTCGATACCGCCCTGGGCCGCTGGCTGCCAGGG
>JBLIJY010000141.1:0-6363 GCA_047636095.1 Hydrogenophaga sp.
ATCAACAGCAAAGTACGAATGCGCATGGAGCCTCCAGAGGGTGCGCCGTCTTTTTTCAGAACCACGGCGGTATGGGGCTGTCATGCTACCCCGATTGGCCAGCACCGGCAGGCGCTAACTCGGCCTGTCTCGCGTGGTAGATTCAGCTGCATGAATTGGCTCGATGTTGTGAAATGGGACGCACAAGGCCTGGTGCCGGTGATCGCGCAAGAAGTGGGCAGCGGCGACGTGCTGATGTTCGCCTGGATGAACCGAGAGGCTCTCGCCAAGACGGCGGAGCTTGGGCGTGCGGTGTATTTCAGCCGCTCGCGCGGCAAGCTCTGGTTCAAGGGCGAAGAATCTGGCCATATACAAACCGTGCACGACATCCGCCTAGACTGCGACAACGACGTCGTGCTGCTCAAGGTCACCCAGCTGGGCCATGACCCGGGTATCGCTTGCCACACTGGGCGCCACAGCTGCTTCTATCAGCGCCACGACAACGACCAATGGTGCGCCGTAGATCCCGTGCTCAAAGACCCTGACGCCATTTACAAATGACCGCCTCCGTACCCTCACAAGACAAACTCGCCCGTCTCGCTGCGGTGATCGAGAGCCGCAAACCGTCGAATGGTGGCGACCCCGACCAAAGCTATGTGGCGCGCCTGTTGCACAAAGGGCCAGACGCTTTTTTGAAGAAAATCGGTGAAGAAGCCACCGAGGTGGTGCTGGCCGCCAAAGATTGCGATCACGGCGGCGACACGCAGGCACTGGTCAACGAGGTGGCCGATCTCTGGTTCCACTGCATGATTGCGCTGGCCCATCACGGCAAAACGCCGGCCGATGTGGTGGCCGAGCTGGAACGCCGCGAAGGCCTCAGCGGCCTGGAAGAAAAAGCGCTGCGCAAGGCGGTGGCGCGCGAGCGGGGCGAGTGAGTGTGCCGAACGAACAACAGGAGAACGCTGTGAACGACATCCCCGATGTGGAACCCATCGACAACGAGCGAGCCCAGTCGCTCAAAACGGTGGGCTGGATCAGTTATGTGCTCCATCTGATCGTGGCGGTGGCTGCCGTCGTGCCAGGCGCACAGGTGGGTGCTGGCCTGCTGATCGTGGCGCTCATCATCGACTTGGTGAAAAAATCTGACGCCCAAGGGACCTGGCAAGCCAGCCATTTTTCCTGGCGTATTCGCACCGTGATCTGGGCTGGGTTGCTTTATGTCATCACCATCCCGCTGTGGCTGCTGTTTGTGCTGCCCGGCATGTTGGCCTGGGCCCTAATCTCCATCTGGTTTCTTTACCGCATCGTCAAAGGCATGGTCCGCATGAACGCCAGCCAGGCGTTGCCTGGTTGAAGCTGGCTTTGCCAGACCACTTTTACTTGTTACTTGTCCGTTTTCTTCATGAGCGCACACGACCCAAACTGCATTTTTTGCAAGATCATTGCCGGGGACATTCCCTCTAAGAAGGTGCATGAAGACGACGAAATTTTTGTCTTCCACGACATTCATCCTTGGGCCCCGGTGCACTTTCTCATGGTGCCGAAACGGCACATCGTCTCCATGGCGCATCTCACGCCCGAAGATGCGGGTTGGATAGGCCGCCTGATGTTGCTTGCACCACGTCTGGCGCTGGAGCAAGGCTGCAATCCGTATCCTGAGGGTGGCTTTCGTCTGGTGTGCAACACGGGTGCCGAGGGCGGACAGGAGGTGCAGCACTTGCACTGGCATGTGATCGGCGGTCCAAGGCCTTGGCTGCGAGGCTGACGCTTGCGGTGTCCCCGCACAGAGCAAAGCGGGCTGGATTCCCACCCCAGTGCCGATGAACTTTGACCGCCGCTTAGAATCCTACTTTTGACGGCATGTGCCGATAACCTTGTTTGGAGAACATCATGGGTTCCTTCTCGATCTGGCACTGGCTCATCGTGCTGCTTATCGTGGTGATGGTGTTTGGCACCAAAAAGCTTAAAAATATTGGCTCGGACCTCGGCGGTGCGGTCAAAGGCTTCAAAGACGGCATCAAAGAGGGTGGACAGGGTTCTGCTGAGAGCACCACGGCTTCAGCGGGGCAGGTCACGCAGGACACCACCCGTACCGACAAAAACACCATCGATGTCGAAGCCAAGCAGAAAAGCTGAACTGAAACTTTAAACCGGCGTACCGGTTGGCCTGGCTGCAAGTACCGGCCTACCGCATACAAACTGCTGCTTGCTTGACTTTTGAATCGTTGACACATGATTGACTTGGGCATCTCCGAGCTCGCCCTGATCGGGGCGGTGGCGCTCATTGTCATTGGCCCCGAAAAATTGCCTGGCGTGGCACGAACGGTGGGCGCCCTGATGGGCAAAGCGCAACGGTATGTGTCAGACGTCAAGGCCGAGGTCAACCGCTCTATGGAGCTCGAAGAGCTCAAGAAAATGAAAGAGTCGATGGAATCGGCTGCCCGTGACGTGGAAGGTTCGCTGAAGAACACCGCCACCGACTTTGAAAAATCCTGGTCAGAGGCCACGGCCGAACTGGAGGGCAGTGGCTACGGTTCAGATGCCATGCAAAATATCGGTAGCGATGTTTTGCCGGCCTACAAACACCCCAGGAAGAACTGGCGCATCAAGCAGAAGGCCATGCCACAGTGGTTCAAGGCACGCGCCGGCGTGCGCACCCGGACCCAGTCGGGCGCCGCCCGTGTGGCCCGCTTTCGGCCCCGCTCTCCCACCGCGCCACGTTGATGCTAGACCCCAATAAATCCCCCGACGAACTTGCCGGCAGCGAACAGCCGTTTGTGCAGCACCTGATGGAGCTGCGAAACCGGGTGATCTATGGCATGGCTGGACTGCTGATGTGCATGGCAGCTCTGGCATTTTGGCCCGGCCCCAGCGGCCTCATCGACATGATCGCTGTCCCGATTCGGGCCCACATGCCGGTCGACGCCAAGCTGATCGCGGTGGATGTTTTTTCGCCGTTCTTCGTGCCCATCAAGGTGCTGGCCATGACCGCGCTGCTGCTGTCGCTGCCTTGGTGGATGTACCAGATTTGGGCCTTTGTGGCGCCTGGGCTTTACAGCCACGAGAAGAAATTTGCGATCCCCCTCATCACCCTGGGCAGCTTGCTGGCCTATGTGGGCATTGGGTTCGTGCAGTTCTTTGTGCTCGACAAAATGTTCGGCTTTATTCAGCAGTTCACCCCCGCCAGTGTGGCCGCCACCCCCGATATTGCTTCGTATGTTGAGGCGATTCTCTCGCTGTACCTCGCGTTTGGCCTGGCTTTTCAGGTGCCCATCGTGGTGATCTTGGCGGTCAAGATGAATCTGGTGACGGTCAAACAGCTCAAGGAATTTCGCGGTTATTTCGTTGTGGCGGCCTTCATCATCGCCGCCATCGTCACGCCGCCCGACGTGATTTCGCAACTCGCGCTGGCCGTCCCGATGTGCCTGCTCTATGAGATGGGGATCTGGGCTTCGCAGTGGTTTGTGAAAAACACAGCCACACGCGAAGCGCAAGAAGAAGCGAGCAAATAGGCAGCAGGCGAGGCTTTATTTGCTCAGCGAGAGGGCTGGGGCGCTGAGGGCCGGCGACCCGGCGTGACACTCAAGTTTTGACTGCCATCGCGTCGGGTAACGACCAAGGCAGCCGGCTCCCCGGGTTTGAGAGCTGCCACAGCTGAAAGCAACTGCGCCACGTTGCCCACCGGACGCCCCACCACCTCGGTGATCACATCGCCAGGACGAATGCCCGCTTGCGCTGCTGGACCGTTTTTCAACACCCCAGTGATGATCACACCGCGGCCAGTCGGAATGCCGAAATTCTCGGCCAATTCAGGCGAGAGATCTTGCGGCTCCACCCCGATCCAGCCACGGGTTACTTGACCATCGCGCACGATGGCCTCCAGCACGCTTTTCGCGGTTGAGGTGGGGATGGCAAAGCCAATCCCCATGGAGCCGCCCGAGCGCGAGTAAATCGCGGTGTTGATGCCCATGAGTCGGCCTTGGATGTCCACCAGCGCACCACCGGAGTTGCCGGGATTGATGGCGGCATCGGTCTGAATGAAATTCTCGAAGGTGTTGATGCCCAACTGGGTGCGCCCAAGCGCGCTCACGATGCCGCTGGTCACGGTCTGGCCGACGCCAAATGGGTTACCGATCGCCAGCACCAAGTCGCCGATGGCCAGCGCATCGGAGTCACCCAGAACGACCACTGGCAGATCACCCAGATCGACCTTCAGTATCGCCAGATCGGTGTCTGGGTCGGTGCCTATCACCTTGGCTGCGCTCTTGCGACCATCGTTGAGGAAGACCTCAATTTCGTCGGCTTCCTCGATCACATGGTTGTTGGTCAGGATGTAGCCGGCTGGGCTCACAATCACGCCGGAACCCAGCCCAGCTTGCTGTTGGGAGGGGCCCTGCTCGCCAAAGAAAAATTGGAACCAGGGATCGGCGGCGTGCGGGTTGTTGTTGGTGGCCTTGCTGGTGTTGATACTCACCACCGCAGGTGAGGCGATCCGCGCGGCCGCGCTGAAACTCTGCAGGCCAGGGCCACTGACCAACACAGGTCCGCTGGATTCCAGTACCGGTATCACCGAGGCGAGCACGGGCTTGCGGTTGAGCCACTCAGGCTTGAGTGTGGCGACCACGAAAAATGCTGCCAGCAACACGGTCACAGATTGGGCAAAGACGAGCCAGAGTCGTTTCATCTTGGTAAGGAAGTGGGGTCGGGTTGGCTCAGGGTCCAGCGAAGGGGTCGCTGAATGATCAATGATTGTCCCGCATATGGTTGCCTGCCTGCTGCTTTCAAGCCGGTTGGCACAGCTCACTGCACGCTGTGCCGCGTCTCGCTGCAATAGGGGGCTGTCACCAGATCACTAAAAAGAAGGAGTGGGTCATGAAATGGCTTGTGATCTGTGTCGACCGACCACGGGCTGTTGCGCATTGGCGTTGTCGTGTTCATGTTGGGTACGACCGCTTCTTCAATCGCAAGACGGACAAAGCCGAGTGCCGATAGCGTTGAAGCGGCCTTCGTGCTGCGTAGGCCCTCGCAGGATCTCGGTGTCTGCGGGGCCTAGGAGGCGTTAGCGCTGTCAGAATGGTGAATGCTTTGCGCAGTGCCCTCATGTATTGTCGGCATCTCCTCCTTCTCCTCGCCGCGATGTCCTTTCCCTTCCCTCTTCCCACGTCGGCCCCTGCGCAAGTCTCCCGTCAGTCCCTGCTTGTGTCGCTGGACGGTCTGTTGCAGCCGAAAGCCTTTCAGGATCACGGCCCCAACGGCCTGCAGGTGGAGGGGCGAGCGTGGGTGCACAAGCTGGTCACAGGTGTGACCGCCAGTTTGGCGCTGATCGAGGCGGCGATCGCAGCGCAAGCCGACGCGATTTTGGTGCACCATGGCCTGTTTTGGCGTGGCCAAGACGGCCGGGTGACGGGTTGGATGAAGCAACGCCTCGCCCGCCTGTTGGCTCATGACATCAACCTCTTTGCCTACCATCTGCCTTTGGATGCGCACCCGGTATTGGGCAACAACGCGCAGCTGGCCCGCGTGCTGGGCATCTCGCTGCTGCCACCCGAGCAGGGGCGCTTTGGCGATCAATCGCTGGGTTTCCTGGGTCAATGGCCAGTGGCCTCTGCGCAGGCGCTGGCAGATCATGTGGCGGCGGTGCTCGGGCGCTCGGTCACGCTGGTGGCCGAACCCGATCGCCGCATCGAGCGGATCGCTCTGTGTACTGGCGGCGCCCAGAGCTACTTCGAATCGGCCATTGCCGCAGGCGCCGATGTGTTCATCACGGGCGAAATATCCGAGCCTCAGGCCCACTATGCGCGCGAATCTGGTGTGGCTTACATCGCCTGTGGCCACCATGCATCGGAGCGCTATGGCATCCAGGCGCTGGGGGCATCCCTCGCCGAGCAACTGGGACTGGAGCACACGTTCATCGACATCCCCAATCCAGCATGAGCGACGCAATCACGCCCGCCGCTATGGATGGTAAACACCCGCGTGCCCTGCCTCTGGTGGTCACCCAGGGCGACTCCGCAGGCATCGGGCCAGAAATTGTGCTCAAGGCAGTGCAGCAGCGCCCCGACCTTTTGCCCCTTTTGCTGATGGCAGGGGATATACCCACGTTGCGCCGTGCCGCCGGGTTTTTGGGCGGTGGGCTGCCGCCAGTGATGCTCGCCGAGGTGAGCGGTTGGGATGCACTGGGTCGTGTGCCCCCCGGCTGTCTGGCGGTGGTGCAGGCTTGCTCGCCGCACGCACGGGTGCCGATGGGGTGCATCAGCAAAATCGCGGGCCGCGCGGCTGCCGATGCGATCCGCTGGGCCACGGCAGCTGTGTTGAGCCAGCGTTGCAGCGCGATGGTGACCGCGCCGATCCATAAAGGAGCGCTGGCGGCAGCGGGTGAGCCTT
>JBLIJY010000142.1:0-6363 GCA_047636095.1 Hydrogenophaga sp.
CAGTACGCTGGTCGAGCGCGCCGACTGGACGCAGGTGCTCAAATACGTGGTGTGGAACGTCTCCAACGCCTACGGCAAGACCGCCACCTTCATGCCCAAGCCCTATGCAGGCGACAACGGCTCGGGCATGCATGTGCACCAGTCGATCTGGAAAGACGGCAAAAACCTCTTTGCTGGCGACGGCTACGCCGGTCTGTCGGACTTCGCTCTGTACTACGTGGGCGGCATCATCAAGCACGCCCGTGCCCTGAACGCCATCACCAACCCAGGCACCAACAGCTACAAGCGCTTGGTACCCGGCTTTGAAGCCCCAGTGAAACTGGCCTATTCGGCCCGCAACCGCTCGGCCTCGATCCGCATTCCTTATGTGGCCAACCCCAAGGGTCGCCGTATCGAGGCGCGCTTCCCCGATCCTTTGGCCAACCCCTATCTGTGCTTCTCGGCCCTGATGATGGCGGGTCTGGACGGCGTGGAAAACAAAATCCACCCTGGCGAGGCCGCCACCAAAGACCTCTACCATCTGCCACCGGAGGAAGACAAGTTGATTCCAACCGTCTGCCACAGTCTGGATCAGGCGCTGGAGCACCTGGACAAAGACCGCGCTTTCCTGACCAAGGGCGGTGTATTTTCCGACTCCATGCTCGACGCTTACATCGAGCTCAAGATGGGTGAGGTCCAGCGCTTTCGCATGGCGCCACATCCGGTCGAGTTCGACATGTACTACAGCCTGTGAGCTGGTGAGACCCGGGGCAGTGCGCCGGGTTCTAGGTCAAAACGAAAGGGATAGCGGTTGCTGTCCCTTTTTTCTTGGCGATGACCGGCAGGCCTTGGGCGCTGAGTGTCGGCACTTTTGTGACGCGGATCGGTCATACTGAAAAAAAGCGATCCTGATGGATGCTTGTGTCTATGACAGCCAGTGGAGCGCACGTGTTGATTTCAAACTCTTTTTTCCTGAAATTCATGGGTCGGCTGGCGGCGGGTGCTGTCCTGTGTGCGCTGCCCGCGCACGCGCACGCGCAGGAGCGGGTGTACCGCTGCGAAGGCAATCCAGTCGAATACATCAACAACCCTGAGGTGGCCAAAAGCCGCGGCTGCAAGCTGATGGAGGGTGGCAACATCACCATCGTGCAAGGGACCAAGCCACAGGCCAGCAACACCGCGTCCAACAGTGCGCCGCGCAGCACCGCCGCCCCTGCTGCGCGCAGCGGCAACGATCGCGTCGATGTTGCTGCGCAGCGCCAGCGCGACAGCGACGCTCGGTCCATTCTGCAAGCCGAGCTTCGCAAGGCAGAGGCGCGCTTGGCTGAGGCGAGCAAGGCCTACGCCAACGGCGAGCCTGAGAAGCAGGGCATCGAGTCGCGCAACTACCAGCGCTACCTCGATCGTGTGGCCGAGCTCAAGGCTTCGGTGGGGCGGGCCGAGGGTGACGTAGAGGGCATCCGCCGCGAGCTCGCACGCTTGCCTGCTGCGGGCCAGTAAGCAGCTTGCGAGACAATAGGCAGCTTGAAAAAGTCCACCACCCCCCTGACACCGGCAACACCGCCGCTCGCTTCCCCATCGGGGGCTCAGGCTCCGCCGGATGCCACCCGGTTTGAGGCGCTCGATCTGTTGGCCACGCTGGTGGCGGTGGTGAACACCGAGGGCCGGGTGCTGTTTGTCAACGCGGCGCTCGAAGACTCGCTGGGCGCCTCGCGCCGCAGCATCACGGGCGCCCTGTTGCAAGACAACTTTACCGAGCCCACTTTGCTGGAGACCGCGCTGAGCGGTGCGCGCGCCAACGAATACGCTGCACTGCGCTACGACGCCTGGCTCAAGCGCAGCGGTCACGATCCGCTGCCGGTGCATGTGGTGGTGGCACAGACCGACGAGCCCAATGAGGTGGTGGTTGAATTGCTGCCGCTGGAGCAGCAAACGCGCCAGGAGCGCGAGGAGCGGTTGCTGGACCAAGCACAGGCCAACAAGGAACTGATACGCAACCTCGCGCACGAGATCAAGAACCCACTGGGTGGCATACGGGGTGCCGCCCAGTTGCTGCAGCTGGAGCTGGAGACACGCGAGCTGCGGGAGTACACACAGGTCATCATCCACGAGGCCGATCGCCTGCAGTTGCTGGTGGACCGGTTGCTGGCGCCGCACCGACGCCCGCATGTGGTGGGCGATGTGAACATCCACGAAGTGTGTGAGCGGGTGCGCACGCTGATCTTGGCCGAATTTCCCAAAGGCCTGCGGGTGGTGCGCGACTACGACACCTCGATTCCCCAATTTCGAGGCGATCGCGAGCAGCTGATCCAGGCGGTGCTCAACATCGCGCAAAACGCGGCGCAGGCGCTGGGCGAGCGCATTGCAGCGGGGGATGCGCAGATCACTTTTCGCACCCGTGTCAGCCGTCAGGTCACATTCAGCAAACAACGCTATCGCCTGGCATTGGAATTGCATGTGATTGACAACGGGCCTGGCGTGCCCGACTCGATCAAAGACCGCATTTTTTTCCCGCTGGTGTCGGGGCGCGAGGGAGGTTCTGGCCTGGGGCTTACCCTGGCGCAGACCTTTGTGCAGCAACACCACGGACTGATCGAGTGCGAAAGCCAGCCTGGGCAAACGGACTTCAAGCTCTTGATTCCGCTGCCTTGAGTCCGACCACTGCACATCCGATGAAGGGAAAAATAAAACATGAAGCCGATATGGATAGTGGATGACGACCCTTCGATTCGGTTCGTTCTCGAAAAAGCTTTGCTCCGCGAGAGCATGCCCACCCGCAGTTTCACCAACCCGCAGGAGGTTCTCCAGGCGCTGACCGACATGCCCGAGAGCGAAGGGCCGCAGATCTTGGTGAGCGATATTCGCATGCCAGGTGGCTCGGGTCTGGATCTCCTGGAGAAAGTGAAGGCACATCTGCCTGGCTTGCCGGTCATCATCATGACCGCCTATTCCGATCTCGACAGCGCGGTGTCGGCCTTTCAGGGGGGTGCTTTTGAGTACCTGCCCAAACCCTTCGATCTGCTCAAAGCGGTGGAGTTGATCCGCCGCGCAGTGGCTGAAAGTCAGCGTGAGGCGGTGGCTGAGGAGCGGATGGGCGAGATGCCCGAGATGCTGGGGCAGGCGCCTGCCATGCAGGACGTGTTTCGCGCCATTGGCCGCCTGAGTCAGAGCCAGGTCACGGTGCTGATCACCGGCGAGTCGGGTTCGGGCAAAGAGCTGGTAGCGCGTGCGCTGCACAAGCACTCAGCCCGTGCCAACGGCCCGTTTGTGGCGATCAACACCGCCGCCATCCCCAAAGACCTGTTGGAAAGCGAGCTGTTTGGCCACGAGCGCGGCGCGTTCACGGGCGCTCAGACCATGCGCCGCGGCCGCTTCGAGCAGGCAGATGGCGGTACGCTGTTTCTGGATGAAATCGGCGACATGCCGTTCGACCTGCAGACGCGGTTGCTTCGGGTGCTCTCCGACGGCAGCTTTTACCGCGTGGGTGGGCACAGCGCGGTGCGCGCGCAGGTCCGCGTGATCGCCGCCACCCACCAGAATCTGGAGAAACGGGTGAAAGAGGGCGCGTTTCGGGAAGACCTGTTTCACCGCCTCAATGTGATCCGGCTGCGCCTGCCCGCACTGCGCGAGCGCATTGAAGACGTGCCCATGCTGACCCGTTTTTTCCTGCAGGAGAGTGCTCGCCAGCTCAATGTGGAGCCCAAGCGCATTTCGGCAGGCGCATTGCAGTTGCTGGGCGTGTTTGATTTCCCTGGCAACGTGCGTCAGCTGGAAAATATCTGCCACTGGCTCACGGTGATGGCGCCAGCCCAGGTGATCGAGGTAAAGGACTTGCCGCCCGAAGTGTTGTCGTTGGCTGGAACGCTGTCCGAAGGGACCAAAATCTTGGCAGGTGCACTGGCCGCGCCAGTGTCTGTTTCGCAGCCCAGCGTCACTGCTGCCGCCGCCGTGATGGCTGACACGGCCCAGCTCGACGAGCTGGAGCTGACGAGCCCGATCGAGTGGGCTGCTGACGCACCTGTCTCAGCCTGGGAGGCTGGCCTGCGGGTTGAAGCGCTGTCGCTGCTCGACGCTGGTCGCACCGATGTGTGGGACGCACTGGGCCGCCGTTTCGAGACCGCGCTGATCCAGGCCGCGCTGGGCAATACCCGCGGCCGGCGCATCGAGGCCGCTCACAAGCTGGGCATTGGCCGCAACACCATCACGCGCAAAATCCAGGAACTGGGGCTGGAGGGGTAGAGCCCCCACGCTCCACCGCTGTGCGGGTCGCTGCCCCCCCCCCCGGGGGGGGTGATTTCCCTTGGGGCGGCCCAGCGGGAAATCGGTCGTCCCCGCACTGCGCTGCTGAGCGGAATGCTGGGCCAGTTGGCCAGTTGGTCAGTCGGTCAGTGTCAGCACCACTGGCGCGTGGTCACTGGGCTGCGGATTTTTGCGCGGTGTGCGGTCGATGGTGCAAGCGACGGCCTGGGCTTTGAGGGCGTCGCTGATCAAAATGTGGTCGATGCGCATGCCCCGGTTCTTCTGAAAACCGAGCATCCGGTAGTCCCACCAGCTGAAGCTCTTGGCTGGCTGCTCGAACAGCCGGTGCGCATCGATCAGGCCCAGGTCAACCAGGGCCTGCAGGTGGGTGCGTTCCTCGGTCGTGCAGTGAATGGTCTCGCGCAAGCCCTCGGGATCCCACACGTCAGCGTCGTCGAAGGTGATGTTGTAGTCGCCCATCAGCACCAGACGCGGGTGGGTCGCCAGCTCGACGCGCACCCATTCGCGAAGCGCGCTTAGCCAGCGCATCTTGTAGGCGAACTTGTCGCTGCCGGGCGCCTGGCCGTTTGGGAAGTAAGCGCCGATCACCCGCACACCGCCCAACGTGGCGCACAACACGCGCGACTGCTCGTCCTCGAAGCCGGGGATGTTCTTCACCACATCGGCTGCTGGCTTTTTGCTCAGCAGCGCCACGCCGTTGTAGGTCTTCTGGCCGAACCACTGGGCCTGGTAGCCGACCTCACCCAGCGCCAGGGTTGGAAATTTGTCGTCGGTGAGCTTAAGTTCTTGCAGCGCCAGCACGTCGACCGGGTTGGCGTTGAGCCAGTCGATCACCTGGGGCAGGCGGACGTTGAGGGAGTTGACGTTCCAGGTAGCGAGTTGCATGTTGAGGCTCAAGTTGAGGTGGCTTGGGTGTAAGTCACAAAAGCGAACGCCAAACCGTGCGCTGAAGCGCGTGCTTCGCGCCGCATTTCGCGCCACTCGGGGCCCAGCTCGGGAGCGAACGCATCGCCCTCGAAGGCTTGGGCGATCTCGGTCACCACCACACTGCTGGCCAGCGGCAGGGCTTGAGCGTAGATCTGCGCGCCACCAATCACCCAAGCATCACTACCTGATGGGCACAGGTCTCGCGCTGCTTCCAGTGAGTGGGCGACCAGTGCTCCCTCGGCCGCCCAGCTGGCATCGCGCGTGACCACGATGTTGATGCGGCCCGGCAGCGGGCGCCAACGTGGCGGCAGCGAGTCCCAGGTTTTGCGCCCCATGATGACCGGGCAGCCCAGTGTGGTGCGTTTGAAGTGCGCCAGATCTTCTGGTAAGTGCCAGGGCAGGGTGCCGTGTTGGCCGATCACGCCATTGGCCGCGCGGGCGTAGATCAGATGCAGGCGGACGAAAGGGGCGGTGGGCGTTGCGGCGTCAGACATGAGGCGATTGTGCCCCGCCTGCCACAGGTGCTAACCGGCGTACTGGCCACAGCACGCTGGCGATTGCCATCATCACAAAGCCCATCGCAAGCCAGTCTTGCCAGTGTGGGGTTTCGCCCACGATCACCGTGGCGCTCAGCGTGCCGACCAGCGGAATCGCCATGATACTTATCGTACTGGTGGCCGGCGGCAGATCGCGCGCCATGCCAAACCAGATCAGTTGTGCAAAGCCGTAGTTGATGAACACGCCGTAGGCCAGGCTGGTCCATATGGGCAGCGAAAAGCCGCTTGGATCGGGCATCGGCTCTAGCGTCAGTGCCATGGCGCCCACCACCCCACCGCCCAGCAGCAGCATCCAAACGGTGACTACCAGCGGCGAGAGCGTGAGCTTGGCACGGCGAAACATCAGCGTGCCCAAGGCCCAGCACAGCGCTGCGCTCAACATCCACAACACGCCCTGCGGCCGACCACTGAGGCGCGCCAGCTCGTGCCAGAGCAGCAGGCCGATGGCCAGCGCTGCGCAAAGCACGGCCACCCGCACATGAGATGTGATCCGCTCACCGAAGAAAGCCGCGCCCAACAGCACGGTGAAGATGGGCATGGTGAAGCCGAGGATGGCCGCGCGGCCTGAGGCGAGTTCCTGCACGCCGAAGATCGACAGGGTGTGCCAGCCCAGCACGTTGGGCAGGCCGAGCAGCGCAAT